>DATNBU010000002.1 GCA_035571835.1 Candidatus Limnocylindrales bacterium
CCCGACGCCGTGCACTCGCTGATCTCGTCGCGCCGCGCGGTCGAAGACTATCGTGCGCCGCTTCTCGACAGGCCGGAAGGAATCAAGAATGTCCTCGCCTTCGGCTGAGTGGCTCGAAGCCGACGGCGAAGGAGGATTCGCATCGGGCACCGTCTCCGGCGAGCGCACGCGGCGCTACCACGCGCTGCTGCTCACGGCGGCCACGCCGCCGACGGGAAGGATGGTCCTGGTCGACGGCCTCGAAGTGTGGGCGGAAACCGACGCGGGCGACTTCGCGCTGTCCTCGCAGCGCTACGACTCCGCCAGCGGCGATGTCGTGCATCCCGACGGAGCATCCCGCATCGCCGCATTCGACAGCGAGCCGTGGCCGGCGTGGCGTTTTCGCGTTCCGACCTTGACGCACGGCGATTGCATCGTCGTGCAGGAAATCTTCGCGGCGGGAACCACGACCGTCGTGCGATGGTTTCTCGACGGGGCGAGCGCAAGCGTGCGGCTGCGCGTGCGGCCGCTTCTTTCGGGCCGCGACTACCACAGTCTTCATCACGAGAACCCGGCGTTCGGTTTTACGCCGGAGCGCAGAGCGACCGGCCACTGGATCTGGCGTCCGTACCGGGGCGTGCCGCCTGTCTCGATCCGCTGCAACGGATCGTACGAACACGCGCCCGAATGGTACCGCAACTTCGCGATGACGGCGGAGAGAGAGCGCGGCCTCGACTGGAAGCATGACCTGGCCTCGCCCGGAGTGTTCCGCTTCGAGCTTGCGAACGCGGCGGCTGCGGAGATGTCGCTGCATGCCGGCACCGACGCCCCCGCACCGGCGGCGGTGCTGCGCGATCTCGAGATTGCCCGCCGCGCGGCATTCCGGGATCCGATCGACCGCGCGGCCGACGCGTACTTCGTGCGTCGCGGAAGCGGTCTTACGATCGTCGCCGGCTATCCGTGGTTTACCGACTGGGGTCGCGACTCGTTCATCGCGCTGCGCGGTCTCGCGCTCGCGACCGGCCGGTTCGACGACGCACTGGCAATCCTCGTCGAGTGGGCCGGCGCGGTCAGCGAGGGCATGCTGCCGAACCGCTTCGCCGATCGCGGCGAAACTGCCGAGTTCAACTCGGTCGATGCGTCGCTGTGGTTCGTCGTCGTCGCCGGCGAGCTGCTCGAGCTTGCGCGCATACGCAGCGGCCTCGCGATCACGGCAGTCGACGAGCAGAAGATTCGCGGCGCGATCGCAGCCATCGTCACGTCGTACGCGCGCGGCACGCGTTACGGAATCCGCGCCGACAGCGACGGCCTGCTCGCATGCGGCGTTCGCGGTGTGCAGCTGACGTGGATGGACGCGAAAGTCGGCGACTGGGTCGTCACGCCCCGCATCGGAAAGCCTGTCGAGGTCCAGGCGCTGTGGCTGAACGCGCTCGCCGCGGCCGCGGACATCGTTCCCGAGGCTGCCGCCCTGCTGAAGAAAGGCACCGCGTCGTTCCGCACGAAGTTCTGGAATGCGGAGCGCAGCTGCCTGTATGACGTCGTCGATTGCGACCACGTCGCCGGCCGCGTCGATGCGTCGATGCGCCCCAACCAGATCTTGGCCGTTGGCGGGCTTCCGCTCGTGCTGCTCGGCCGTGACCGGGCGCGCGCCGTCGTGGACGCCGTCGAACGCGAGCTCGTCACTCCGGTCGGCCTTCGCAGCCTCTCGCCGAACGACCCCGGCTATCGCGCGCATTATCGAGGAGGCGTCGTCGAGCGCGACGGCGCATATCATCAGGGCACCGTGTGGCCATGGCTGATCGGGCCGTTCGTGGAAGCGTGGGTGCGAGCGCGCGGATCGAACGACACGGCGAGGCGCGAAGCGCGCGAGCGTTTCCTTCCGCCGCTTCGCGAGCTCATGCATGCGGCCGGCCTCGGCCATCTCAGCGAAGTCGCCGACGGCGAGGCACCCCACGCACCGGGCGGCTGTCCGTTCCAGGCATGGTCGCTTGCGGAGTTCATCCGGCTGGAGCGAGATGTGCTCGCCCGGCCGGACGACATCCAGGCCGACCGTAACTTCGAAGGCGCTGCGGCATCGGTGCTCTGAGGTTTTCATGTCAACCACCACCAGCCCGCGACTGAAAAGCAGCTCACCGGAATCCCGCCGCAAACGCCGGCACGAAACGATCGATGCCAGGTCTGTCGATACGACGACGCCGGTCGAGAGCGGCGATGCCGAATCGATCCGCCTCGACGAAGACGCCGCGAGGACGCGCAACTGGAAGCGCTGGGGTCCGTACCTTTCGGAACGTCAGTGGGGCACGGTCCGCGAAGACTATTCGGAATGGGGCACGTGCTGGGATTATTTTTCGCATGATCAGGCGCGCTCGCGCGCGTACCGCTGGGGCGAGGACGGGCTGCTCGGCATCACCGATCGCGAAGGCCGCCTGTGCTTCGGGCTCGCGCTGTGGAACGGCAACGATCCGATTCTGAAAGAACGCCTGTTCGGGCTGACCGGGCCGGAAGGCAATCACGGCGAAGACGTCAAGGAGTGCTACTACTACCTCGATTCGACTCCGACGCATTCGTACCTGAAAGCGCTCTACAAGTATCCGCAGGCGGCATTTCCGTACGGCCGGCTCGTCGAGGAAAATCGTCGGCGCGGCAGAGGCGACGGCGAGTTCGAGCTTGCCGACACCGGCGTGTTCGACGAGAGCCGCTACTTCGACGTGTTCGCCGAGTACGCGAAGGCCTCGCCGGACGACATCGCGATCCGCATCACCGTCGCCAACCGCGGCCCGGACACGGCGACGGTCGACGTGCTGCCGTCGCTGTGGTTTCGCAACACGTGGTCGTGGGGCCGCAGCGGCGAAGGCTACTGGAAGAAGCCGTCGATCCACGCCAGCGACGGACGCTTCGTGGCCGAGCACGAGACCCTCGGCCGGTTCGTGCTGCAGGCAGCGGACGCCGACGGCATCGCGCCCGAGCTCATTCTGACCGAGAACGAAACCAACTCGCAGAAACTCTTCGGATCGCCCGGACCGGCACACGCCAAGGATGCGTTCCACGATTACGTGATCGACGGCCGATCGTCGGCGGTGTTGCGCGACGGACCGGCCACCAAGGCCGCGTTCCGTTATCGCCTCGTGATACCGGCCGGCGGCGCAGCGGTGCTGCGGCTGCGCCTTACTGCCGAGAGCGAAGCAACCCCGGCGCTTATTGCGCTGCGCGACGATTTCGAGCGTGTGATGTTCGCGCGCCGCATCGATGCCGATGCGTTCTTCGCGGCGCGTATTCCCGCCGCTCTCGATGCAGACGGCGCGCGGGTGCTTCGCCAGGCGTACGCCGGCCTGCTGTGGTCCAAGCAGTTCTACCACTATGCGATCGGCGACTGGCTCGACGGCGACCCTGCGCAGCCGGCGCCGCCGCCGTCCCGGCGCAGCGGCCGCAATGCGGAATGGGGACACCTCTACAACCGCGACATCATCTCGATGCCCGACAAGTGGGAATACCCGTGGTACGCGGCGTGGGATCTCGCGTTCCACATGCTGCCGCTCGCGCGCATCGATCCGTATTTTCCAAAAGAGCAGCTGCAGCTGTTCCTTCGCGAGTGGTTCATGCATCCGAACGGCCAGATTCCGGCGTACGAGTTCGCGATGGGCGACGTCAATCCGCCGGTGCACGCGTGGAGCGTCTGGCGCGTCTACAAGATGACCGGCGTAAAAGGGAAGCGCGACCGCGTGTTCCTGGCGCGCTGTTTTCACAAGCTGCTGCTCAACTTCACGTGGTGGGTCAATCGCAAGGATGCCGAGGGCAACAACCTGTTCTCGGGCGGCTTCCTCGGGCTCGACAACATCGGTGTGTTCGACCGCTCCAAGCCGCTGCCGACCGGCGGACAGCTCGAACAGGCCGACGGCACGGCGTGGATGGCGTTCTACTGCGCGACGATGCTGTCGATGGCGCTCGAGCTTGCCGCCGAGGATCCGGCGTACGAAGACGTCGCGAGCAAGTTCTTCGAGCATTTCGTCGCGATCGCCAATGCGATGAACCATCTCGGCGGAAACGGCCTGTGGGATGAGGAGGACGGCTTCTACTACGATCAGCTTTACGTCAACGGCACGGCCCGCCCGCTCAAGGTACGCTCTCTCGTCGGGCTTCTTCCGATCATCACGGTCGAGGTGTTCGAAGCCAGCATCATCGAGCGGCTTCCCGGATTCTCGAAGCGCGTGCGCTGGTTCCTCGAGAACCGCAAGGATCTCGCACGCGACATCTCCTACATGAATTCCGACGAGGCCGCTCTTGCCGAGGGACACGATCACCGGCTGGTTGCGATCCCGTCGCGCGAACGGCTGGCACGCGTGCTTTTGCGCATGCTCGACGAAAACGAGTTTCTTTCCCCGTACGGGCTTCGATCGGTGTCCAAGGTGCACGAGCACGACCCGTACGTGCTCAAGGTCGGTGGCGACGAGCATCGCGTGAAATATGTTCCGGGCGAATCGGAGACCGGCCTATTCGGCGGCAACTCCAACTGGAGAGGGCCGATCTGGTTCCCGATCAACTACCTGCTGGTCGAAGCGCTCGAGCGTTATCATCACTTCTACGGCGACTCGTTCCAGGTCGAATGCCCGACCGGCTCCGGCAACCTCATGAACCTCGCCGAGGTCGCGCGCGAGCTCGCACGCCGCCTCGGCTCGATGTTCCTGGCCGACGGCAACGGCCGCCGCCCGTGCCACGGCGACGATCCGCGCTACGCGAGCGATGCCCACTGGCAGGACCTCGTGCTGTTCCACGAATACTTCCATGGCGAGACCGGCCGCGGCCTCGGCGCAAGCCACCAGACCGGCTGGACAGCGCTGGTTACGCGCTGCCTCGAGCGCACGGCGAAATAGCGCGAGCTGCGTAGCGAGCGTGGCTGGCGGGCGCGCTATTCCCTGGTGCATGAACATTCCCCGGGGAATGTCGGGCGATGTCCCTGCTGCACGAGCATTCCGCGGGGAATGTTGGGATGGCGATGTCGCTGCTGGCGAGCATTCCGCGGGGAATGTTGGCGATGGCGACGGGTCCGTCGTCGAACGCATACGCGCGGCGTCGGGCGCCGATCACGGCCGGCTATGGGTCTGAAGAGTTTCGTCGGAAATTATACGCGGCGTATCCCCGCAGCCGTGCGGCGCGAGGTATGGCGACGCGACTCGGGACGCTGCTGCTACGTAGACGCACGAGGACGTCGCTGCCGCGAGACCAGCAACATCGAGTTCCACCACAGAGCTCCCTTTGCCATGGGTGGACTTCCTACCCTGGAGAACATCGAGCTGCGCTGCGCGGCACACAACCAGTATCAGGCCGACCGCGACTTCGGCCGCGCCTTCATGGACGCGAGGCGCGGCAATCTCGACGGTGCGCGAACATTCCCCGGGGAATGTCGTGCCGTCGACCGCGGAACGATGGCGGCCGCACCGTGAAGACGTCGTAGGCTCGGAAAGCCCGCGAAGAGCCTTTGTTTTCAATCGGGGACGATTCGTAACCCCGCTCCCGCCCGGGCATCGGAGCGGCATGAAACCGAACCCCGGCCTGCCCGAATACCTGATGGAAGCTGCAGGCCTCGGCATCTTCATGCTGTCGGCATGCGTATTCGCAACGCTGCTCGAGGATCCGCACTCGGCGCTGCGCGCGTCGGCAAGCGGCGCGCTGCTTGCCGACGCGTTTAGTCGCCGCTGCCTGATGGGCGCGGCGATGGCCGTCACCGCCGTCGTAATTTTTTACTCGCCATGGGCGAAGCGCTCCGGCGCGCACATCAATCCCGCGGTCACGCTGACGTTCTGGCGCCTCGGACGAATCGGCGGCGCCGACGCGATGCTCTATTTCGTGTTCCAGTTCGTCGGCGGGACGCTCGGTGTCGCGCTTGCGAGCATCCCTGCCGGCAACGGCATCTCGAGCCCGTTCGTCAACTATGCGGTGACCGTGCCGGGACGAGGCGGCACCGCCGTTGCGCTACTCGCCGAGACCGGAATCTGTTTCGCGATGATGGCCGCCGTGCTGGTCTGCTCTTCGTTCGAGCGCCTGCAGCGGTTCGGCGGACTCGCGTGCGCAACGCTGCTTGCGATCTTCATCGTGTTCGAATCACCGCTGTCGGGCACGAGCCTGAATCCGGCAAGGACGTTCGCATCGGCCATCGCAGCCGGCATCTGGACCGATGCGTGGATCTACTTCGTCGCGCCGCCGCTCGGCATGCTGGCCGCGGCACAGGTCTATCTGCTGGTGCAGCAGCTCGCGGTAGCGCGGCGCGATCGCAGAGCCACCGCCGGCGACACTCGCAAAATTTCCATCCTCGCCGGTAACGATGCCACGACGGCGGCATCCGATCGACGGGGTTGCACGGCGAGCGCGCATCAAGCCGCCTGACCCAGGGAGCTTCCGATGAATTCGACCTCACGCGCCGGCGCCTCTCCGAACGAGCATTACGACGTCATCATCATCGGTACCGGCGCCGGCGGCGGGACGCTCGCGTGGAGACTCGCGCCGTCGGGCAAGAAAATCCTGCTGATCGAGCGGGGAACGTACATTCCGCGCGAGAAAGAGAACTGGGATACGCGTGCCGTCGTCGTCGACGGCCGCTACAACTGCGGCGAGACGTGGCACGACAAGAACGGCGGCGCGTTCGAGCCCGGCACGCACTACGCGGTCGGCGGCAATACGAAGTTCTACGGCGCGGCGCTGATCCGCATGCGCGAAAGCGACTTCGGCGAAGTCCGGCACATGGACGGCCTCTCGCCGGCGTGGCCGATCTCGTACAGCGATCTCGAGCCGTACTACACGAGAGCCGAGTATCTGTACCACGTGCACGGCAGGCGCGGCGCCGATCCGACCGAGCCGCCGTCGAGCGCGCCGTACCGGCATCCGGCGATCTCGAGCGAGCCGCGCATCCGCGAGATCTGGGAAGGCATGGAGCGCCAGGGGCACCATCCGTTCCCGATGCCGGTCGGCATCCTGCTCGACGAGACAACATCCAGCGGCAGCGATTCGCCGACAGCCGCGAGGACCAGTGCCTGCATCCGCTGCAACACCTGCGACGGCTTTCCGTGTCTGGTCGGCGCCAAGGCCGATGCGCAGGTGATCTGCGTCGATCCGGCGCTGCGCCACGACAACGTCACGCTTCTCGACAACGCGCGCGCCGTGCGCCTCGAGACTTCCGCTTCGGGCCGGGAGGTGACCGGGGTCGTCGTCGAGAAGGACGGGCGCCTGGAGACCTACCGCGCGAGCATCGTCGTGTCGTCGTGCGGTGCGATCAATTCGTCCGCGCTGCTGCTGCGCTCGGCCAGCGACCTGCATCCGGGCGGCCTTGCCAACCGCTCGGGCCTCGTCGGGCGCAACTACATGTCGCACGTCAACACGATGTTTCTGGCGATCTCGCGGCATCGCCACGAAACGCGCTTCAGCAAGACGCTCGGCCTCAACGACTTCTACCACGCCGGCGAAGGCCGCGAGTATCCGCTCGGGCACATCTCGCTGATGGGCTCGATCGATGCGAACGTGCTCCGCGCCGGAGCGCCGCGCATCGCGCCGACGATGACGCTCGAGCTGATGGCTGAGCACGCCGTGCCGTTCTGGATGACGACCGAGGATCTGCCCGATCCGAACAACCGCGTCACGCTCGGCGAAGACGGCAGCGTCGTGCTGTCGTACACCGCCAGCAACGAGAATGCGCACCGGCAGCTCGGCCGCGAGCTCAGGAAGATCCTTCGCAGCATCGAGTTCGAGGAGCACCTCGTACCGCTGCAGGCGTACATCCCGGGCCGGATTCCGCTTGCGGGCGTCGCGCACCAGAACGGTACGCTGCGTTTCGGCGCGGACCCCGCGACGTCGGTGCTCAACACCGACTGCCGCGCGCATCATGTCGACAACCTGTACGTCGTCGACGGCAGCTTCTTTCCGTCGAGCTCGGCGGTGAACCCGGCGCTGACGATCATGGCCAACGCGCTGCGGGTCGGCGACCATCTGCTCGAACGCCTCGGGTGACGTCATGGTGCGGGCGCTAGTCTACCGTTCCGGCATTGCCGCGGTCGTAGCGTGGAGCCTCACGGCCGCGCTGCATTCGGCATCGGCGCGGACCGCGGCGGAAATTCCGGACCGTATTCCGGCGACGGCGGTAGCCGCCGTATCCGACGTCGGACTGACCGTGGACGATCTCGACCGTTCGGTTTCGTTCTTCACGAACGTTCTCGGCTTCGAAAAAGTGTCCGAGGTCGAGGTCGCGGGCCCCGAATGGGAGAAGCTCACCGGCGTATTCGGCGCGCGAGCCAGAATCGCGACGCTGCGACTCGGCGAAGAGACCATCGAGCTGACCGACTACCTGACGCCGCGCGGCCAGCCCTTTCCGTACGACACACGCGCCAACGACGTGTGGTTCCAGCACATCGCGATCGTCGTCTCCGACATGGATGCCGCCTACGCGCGGCTGCGTGCGGCCGGCATCGAGCACGCATCCACCGGACCGCAGCGCCTTCCCGACTCCATTCCTTCGGCCGCGGGGATCCGCGCATTCTACTTCCGTGATCCCGACGGACACTTCCTCGAGCTGCTCGAGTTTCCGGCGGGCAAAGGCGATGCGCGCTGGCACGCCGGCGAAACCGGTACGAACGCGCCGCTGTTCCTCGGCATCGACCATACGGCAATCGTGGTCCGCGATACCGACCGTGCGCTCGCCTTCTACCGGGACCGGCTCGGCTTCCGGGTTACCGGAACGAGCGAGAACTACGGCACGGAGCAGGAACACCTGAACAACGTCGAGCATGCGCGGCTGCGCATCACGACGCTCCGCGCGGCGCACGGCCCGGGCATCGAGCTGCTCGAATACCTCGCTCCTTCCGGAGGCCGGACGTCCTCGCAGCCGATCCGCGCGAACGATCTCGCGTACTGGCAGACAAGACTTGTCGTCGACACGTCGGCCGACGCTCGATGCGGCGGCATTGCGCATTGCAACCCGGATTCTTCTGCGCGTTTCCGCGGCGGCACGGCAGTGGTCGTTCGCGACACCGATGGGCATGCGCTCGAGCTTTTGAGCAACCGATGACTGCGCACGCCGAGCAGACGCCGAAAGGGATGACATCCCTCCCGGAAGACTTCGTGAGGACACTCACTAGTGAGCAGATCCGCGTGCTGCATTACCCGGAAGAAGCACGCCCGGACGAAAGATACCCGTCCGCACGCACCCGCCGAGCGATTCCCCGTAGACAACTCCATGGGCCGCGTTAATCCGGTACCTGTATGTTTCGCCTTCCGGACATGCTCCTGCTGCTCGCAGAAACCGCATCGGCGGTCGAGCTGCCGCGACTCCTGTGGCGCTCACCCGACCTGCTGAAGCAGCCACCTGGGCATGGCGAGCCGGTGATCGTGCTGCCGGGCTTTGCAACCGATGACCATTCCACGCTGATCCTGCGCTCCTATCTGAGCCTGCTCGGATATCGCGTGAGCGGCTGGGGTCTCGGAATCAACCGCGGCGACATCAGCGGCGTCACGCCGCGCGTAAGCGAGCTCGTGCGCCGCACCGCCGACCAGACCGGCCAGCGCGTCCGCCTCGTCGGATGGAGCCTCGGCGGTGTCGTTTCGCGAGAGGTTGCGCGCGAGGAGCCCGATCTGGTCGAGCGCGTCATCACGCTCGGGTCGCCGGTATGCGGCGGCTACAAGTACACCGCGGCTCGCTACTGGTACGCGCTGACGCGCGGCAATCTCGACGAGGAAGCCGCGCAGATCGACGAGCGCAACCGCATCCTCCTTCGGGTGCCGGTTACCGCGATCCTTGCCTCATACGACGGAATCGTCGCGCGCAAGGCGTGCGTCGACCCATACAGCAGGATCGAGCATCTGGAAGTCGGCACGACGCACATCGGTCTCGGCATGAATGCGGAGGTCTTCCGCATCATCGCCCAGCGGCTTGCGATCCCGACGGCCCGCCGTCGACGCTACGTGCGGCGCCCGGAGGCCGAGACCAGCGAAGTGGCCGTGCTGCAGCAGACCGGCTGAGCTGCGCCGCGTAAATGCAGCTGTCCTCTTTTCCGTAACCGGTTCGCCGGTGCGGCCTCAAATCCCGAGGACGTCGTCGAGCGACGGCAGGTTGCCGTCCCATCCGACGCTCTCGAAGTAGCCGGACTCGAGCGCATGCGCGAAGGCGTCCTTGATCTCTTCCGGCGGTTCGACCGGCAGCCCGTCGAGCTCTTCACCCGGACACGGTTGGGAGGTGACGACCGAGCGCGGCAGTGCATCGACGATCTCGGCCGCATCGAGCCGCGGCGTCTGCGTGAAGTCGAGCAGCTCGAGGCCGATGTTGGCCGCGGCCGCATCGCGCGCCGTCAGCGGCGCAAGACCGAAGCGCCACTCGATGTACTTGAGGATCGACGTGTGGTCGTAGAACCGTGACGGCGTCGGCGCGAACAGCTTGCCCGGCGGCGGGCTCTTCGGAGAGCGGATGCCGAGCAGCGACGACGACAGCACGCCTTTGGCCGCATACGGCGACAGGATCATGGTCGGCACGCGGAAGCCGAGCTGGCCGAAGTCCTCGAGGCCGGCGGGATCCGAGTCGGTTCCGCGCGCATCCGGCATGCGCGGCGGACGCACGTGATCGAAGAACCCGCCCCACTCGTCGTAGTTGACGAACAGCACCGAGCGCGGCCACAGCGGCGACTCGACGATGGCCTTGACGACGTTGTGCGAGAACGCCTGGCCGGCGCGCATGTCGCCGTGCGGATGCTCGTCGGTGCGAAGCCCGGTCGTGAAGCCGGGATCGATGAACGCGACTTTCGGCAGCGTGCCGGCCGCGGCATCGGCGAAAAGCTCGGCAATCGGATGGACGCCTTTCGCAAGGCGCGGACCCCACAGCAGCGCGGCGGGAAGATCGACGTGGTAGTAGCCCCATGGCACGCCGGCCGCTTCGAGGCGGTCCCAGATCGTCGCCCACGTGAATCCGCTCGAGTATCCGATCTCCGGCGGCAGCGCGTTGGTCTTGATGCCGCCCGACTGCGCCGAGTGCATGTACTCGCGGTTCGGAAACGTCGGGCCGAGCAGCGACGCGAAATAGTTGTCGCAGAGCACGCCCTCGCCCGCGAGCTTCGCATAGAACTCGACATCGGCCTCGTTGTAGTAGCCGATCGCGAACTCGTCGTTGTCGCCGCTCAGGAAACCACTCCGAAGCTGCGAGCGGCCGCCTTCCCATCCGTGCGACGGATCGCCGAAATTGCAGCCGCGGTAGTCCGGCGCGAGCGCATGCGTCGCGACCGTCTGGCCGTCGAGCGGATTCTCGGGATCGTCGTACGTTCCCGTGTAGTGCTGCTGGTTGGTCCCGGTGCGCCAGCCCATGTAGTGGTCGAACGAACGGTTCTCCATCATCAGCACGAAGATGTGATCGACCGGCGTGTTCTGCGGAAGCGGCGCGATGCCGAGGTCGAACGGCAACGACTGTGCGCCCGACCAGCGCGGCCATCCGAGCGCCGCTGCGCCGCCCGCGAGGGCGAGCTCGGTGAGGAAGCGCCGCCGCGTCAGCGTACGGCTCGCAGTCAGGATCAACGGGGCTTTCGATTTGTCTCGCGAAGACATGAGAGTTCTCCCTTCGGAATTTTGCGGATGACCGTCAGTCGCCGGAGACGGCGTCGAAACGTCCGGGAACGTTGCGCTTGATGCCCTGGCCGTCGAACGAGGCTTCCCAGCATCCGCCGCCGCGTGACTGCAGCTGCGCGCGGACCGGCAGATCCAGCGGCGTAGCCGCGAGGACGCCGCTGTGCGCCTTGACCGCAATGCGCGCCTGTCCGTCGCCGCCCGCCGTCAGCAGGGCCTTCTCGACGCCGTCGGGATGGCCGTCGGCGCTCTGGAACCTGAGCTTCGTCGAACGCAGCTCGCGCCAGCAGCTCTCGCCCTCGCACAGAAGATCGAGCGGCATGCGCAGCTCGCCGATCGAGCGCGCGAGGCCGTCCGCGCCGGAGTACAGGCAGAGGCTCAGCGCTTCATCGTCGGCATCGCGGAAATCGTCGAGCGAAGTCGCTGCCCCATCCTTCCAGTTGAAGCGAAGCGACTGCACGTCGTCGCCCGAGATGGAAAGCTTCGATGCGCCCGGGTGCGTCGTCTGCCGGCAATCCGCATCGGGGACAGGCGGGCAGATGCAGCCGCTGCCGTACGCGATGTACGGACACGGATCGCGGAAGTCGGGGTCACCGTCGGCATCGCTGTCGGCAAGATCGCCGCAGATCGACGGCGGAGCGGCGCTGGTGAACGCCTCGGCAAGAGGCCGCCCGTCCATGCCTGTCGCATCGATTCCGAGCAGCCATGCAACCGTGGCGGCAACGTCGGTGTTCTCGGACTGCTCCGGCAGGCGCGACATCGGGTCGACCACTGCGGCCGGATCGCCGATCGTCTGCTTGCGCAGCGTCGCGAGGCCGCCGGTCACGACGAACGTGTTGTGGAACGTAACCAAGTGGCCGTGATTGCCGGGCAGAGGATTGGACGACGAGCTTGGGTCGCTGATGCGCCATCCCTGTTTCGCGACGATCACGAGATCGCCGATGTTTTCATGGCGGGCGCCGAGCGACGCGGGAATCAGCGTGTCTTCGCCCGGATCGAGCGGGTTCGGCTCGCGATACCATGCCGCGTCGACGCCTTCGTGCATCAGCGCCGTGCTGCGCGCTGCCGCGAGCTTCTGGTTCCTGTCGGGATCGGCCGGATCGACGACGAAAATGCTTCCGGTGCCGCCGTTCTGCACGGCGAAAAGGCCTGCGTCGAGGTCCGGGGTCAGGTTCACGTAGTTCATCGGCGTCGACCAGTCCATGCCGTGATCGCTGACGAGGATCATCACCGTCGTGTCCCATCGCCCCGCCGCGTCGAGATCGTCGACGAGCTGGCCGACGAGCGTGTCGGTGTCCATCAGTGCGGCGTAGCGTGCGAACGGCGTACCGGACGGGCCGCTCGCGTCGATGTGCCCGCTGCGATCGGTGTCGCCGAGATTGATGAAAAGAAAGTCCGCGTCGGGCAGGAAGCCGCGCGCTTCGCGCATCGTTGTCTGATCGGGCGTGTGGTTCGACTCCGGGATGAACGTCGGGTCGGCGCTCGGATCGAAGCTCTGGCCGGGTGCGCGGTTGATCCCGCAATCGCTTCCCGAATAGCCGCACTCCGAAAAGATCTCGTACAGATAGCTCTTCGACAGTGCAGCAGCCGTGCGGACGCCGGGACACGCGTCGTGGATGCGCGTGAACAGCGTGGTCGCTTCGAGCTCGCTCGGCAGCGACAGATCGGTCGCGACCGGATCGCCGGTGCGGTTCCAGTAGCTGTTGCCGGCGATGCCACTGTGCTCGGGCATCATGCCGGTCATCATCGCGACGTGGTTCGGAATCGTCTCCGCGGAAAAGACCGCTCGCGAATGCGCGTAGCTGGTGCCTTCGTCGCGCAGAAGCGTCAGGTTCGGCGTTGCCGGATACGACTGGCCGAACTCGTCGGGCATCAGGCTGTCGACCACAAGCACCACCACGGTCAGTTTTTGCGGGTCGGCCGCAGCCGCGGCCGCCGGCAGGGCCGCAGCGACCGCGAATGTCGCAAGGGCCATGGTCACGGCGGAGCAACGCAAGGAGCCGGCAAGGCTTGGGATTCTCGGGAACAGAGCCGCGCTGAGCAGGCGGCCGGTTCGAAGCTGCATGAAGGTGGCCCTCCGGCCGGAAAGCATTCGAAGCCGGGAAACCCTCCCCGGGGACGCCCATCCGGACACTGCTGACATTAGTGTAAGGTAGGCTGGGCCAGCAAGACGGTTTGCCGGACGTCTTAAAAGAAAGCGGCGCCGGCCGGCTGCCGGACCTGGTCAGCCGTCGAGTTGTCGGACCTCGCCGCAGGGAATGCAGTGGCCAATCGTCGGGGCGGTTGGGGCCGCTTGCTCGCCCGGGTCGTGGTCACCCGTCGGCGGCGCGCGTCAGGGTTGAAGTGCGAATTCTCTCCCGCACGCGCCGGGAAAGGCATTGGCACACCTTCCAATTCTGCAAACGTTTGTTGTGTTCAGGCAACGGCAACGAACCGCAAGGAGTTTCCCCATGAAGATCCAGAGTCTCGCATCAATACTTTCTTTCGGGCTACTGCTCGGCTCACTGGTCGCCACGACGAGCAGCGCCGACGAGACCGTCACGACAACCACGAAGACCACGACGTACTCCGGCATCGTTTCGCAGATCGACCCGACCGCATCGACGATCATCCTCAAGTCGGAGTCCTCGCCGGAGCCGACGACCTACAGCTTCACGAAGGAGACCACCTTCGTCGATCCGACCGGCCGCGTCGTGTCGTACGAATCGATGCGCAATGCGCCGGTGACCGTCGAGTACACGAACGACGGCGGCCGCATGGTCGTTCGCAAGGTCATCCAGACGGGCCCCGCCGTGGTCGTGCCGGCGCAGCCGCAGGTTCAAAAGCGCGTGACCGAGACGCGCACGGTGCACGAGGACTGATTGAGTCTGTCGATCGCGTGCCGCCGGCGGTTATCGTGCACCGGCGGCACGTGGTCGCTCGGTCGAGCGATACCGGGGCGCGCTGTGGCAGCCCGTTGCCGGCGTCGCATCCAGCATCACCACCGCATCGTCCGCTCGTTCGGCGCAGCGAACGACCATCGGCCCCTGCATCGCCCCGGATCATCTTCCCGTCACGCACGCATGAACTTCGCAGATCTCGACGGCGGGCGGCTGTCCGCCGAAAAAATTTAGGGCGCATGGGTTGCATGCCGCGCACCGATGTTTATCCGGTCATTGCTCACTTTGATTCGTGTCAACGACCACGACTTGGGAGTAACGACGATGCTTTCGGGCCGCGAGATCTGGCAGTTCGAGGTGAAAGAGATTCCAGGGGGCGACTACTGCCTCTGTCCTGAGCCGAGAGAGGAACCCCACCGGCTGGCACGCGCGAAACAGGCGGCAAAGACCGTTCTCGACAGCTGGCACATCAACTTCGTTCTTCCGTCCGGAACCGATTTCGAAGACGCACAGCGAATTGCCGAGCTGCTCAACGAGTGGGTGCGGGAGGTCACGTGTACGGCGCGTGTCCCGGCCGCCGAGGCGTGCGACGGCTGACGAATCGGTCCCTTCGCGTGCGCTGCGTTTGTCGCGTCGCTCCCGTGCCGCTTGCCGCGAGTCGCTCCCGTGGCGCCCGCCGCGAGTCGCTTCCGTCCGGCTCTGCGAATGGACGGCCGGTGGTCCTACCGTGAAGCGCCCGCGGCGCGCAGCTTCGGCGCATAGTCGAGCGACGCGTACCAGCTTCCGCGTCCCTGCGGAGTGATATCCAGAAAATTGTAGACCGCGCAGAGAAGGTCGATGCCGCGCTCCTTGATGTCGGGAGCCATCTTCGGATGCGCCGTATAGAAGTGGCGCACCTTGCCGTTCGCATCCTTCGTGAACACCGTGACGCTCGAGTCCTGGTTTCCCTCGCGGTCCTCGCCGGCCAGGTCGTACTTGAACGTGCTGTCGCCGGCGCTGAGCAGCCGAAGATTGTTCCAGCCCCGCTCGCGCGCATAGGCCCGCAGCGTCCTCGTGTCGGCGGCCGCGACGATCGCGACGTCGACGTTCTGTGCCAGGTGATGCGCCACGCCGTTGCAACCGTCGATCCACATCGTGCACATCGGGCAGGCCGTGGTCTTCTTCTTGCCGTACATGAAGTGGTAGACGATCAGTGCGCGGTCCGGGCCGGTGAAGAGCTCGCTCAGGCGCGTTTTTCGCACCGGCGAATCGCCGGCTTCGAGATCGGCCGGTCCTTCCTCGAACACGTAGTCCTCGACGATCGCACCGGGTGGGAGCCGGCGCCGAAGCTCGGCGACGCGCTCGCGCTGTTGCATGAGCTCGATTTCCGCGAGTCGCAGCTCCTCGCGCCTGGCGAGGTACTCGGCCGGCTCGTCGGGAAGATTGGTCAGCCGGAACGTACCGTCGATTGTCTCGTAGACCATGTTCGCACCTCCTGATCGCGGCGGGAGCGAGGCCTCCCGCAGGTTGTGGGAAGACGGCGATATCCGTCGAGCGGTCCCCGGGAGCTACGCCGCACTGCGGAAGCGGGCGAGCTGCTCGAGAACGCTGTCCACCTCGTGCTGGTCGCTCAGGAAATATTCCGCGGCCGTCGATCGCGACGGTCCGACGCGCACCGAAGTCACGTGCTCGGACGGTCCCAGGCGGAACGCGTCTTCGTCGGTCACGTCGTCGCCGATGTAGAGCGCATGCTCGACCTCTTCGGCATTCATGACCTGCAGCAGCGCATTTCCCTTGTTCGGCGCTTCCGCCGGAACGACATTGAACACGAGCTTGCCCGGAACCACGCGCACTCGCTGCGTGAGCTCCTTGATCGCCGCACGGATCACGCGGCGCGCATCGGCACGGTGCGGCGAACGCCGGTAATGCACCGCCAGCGAGTAACGCTTGTTCTCGATGTCGATGTCCTGACGGTTGCCGAGCAGCTCCATCAGGCGCTGGTACGCCTCGCCGGAATCGCGCTCGAACTGCGCCATGCGCGAGCACGGCTCGATCCCGTGGTTGCCGACCACGTGCTGGATCCCGGTTCCGCCGACGCGATGCTCGACGTCGCTGCGGCTTCGGCCCGAAATCACCGCGCACGGATACAGCGAGCAGACCTGCTCGACGAGCCGCCTGGTATCGGGCCGCATCTCGGCGCGTTCACGGTCGGGAACGATCGGTGCGAGCGTTCCGTCGAAATCGAATGCCACCAGCAGGCGCGTATGCGCCAGCTCCGAAAGGGTTTTCGTTCCTGAGTCTTCGAGAAGGTGTGTCATATTCCCACTGCCCGTTGCGGAGGTCCGAAAGACGAACCTGTAGAAGGAGTCGCAGTCGATAGGCGTCCTGTGATTCGTTCGCGCCGCCGCAGCTCGGCCGCGTCGATCAGCATGCGCCCTGCCCATCTATAAACATTGAATTCGGAAACCATACGTCGCATCGAGCGCATGCGCTCGCGCTGCTCTTCGACCGGCATGCGAAGCGCCGTCGCGAGGGCGTCGGCGGCCTGGCGAAGATCATAGGGGTTGACAATGAGCGCTTCGGCGAGATCGCGCGCAGCGCCTGTGAACTGACTGAGCACGAGCACGCCGAGGCCGTCCTCGCGCGCGGCCACGAACTCCTTGGCCGTCAGGTTCATTCCATCGTGAAGGCTGCTCACGTAGCAGAGATCGGCGGCCCGGAAATAACGGAACACCGCCTGCGGCTCGTGATGGAAACGCCGCAGCACGATCGGACGGTAGCTCCCGCTCGCCCAGCGCTCGTTGATCTCGCGGGCGAGCTGCTCGATCCGGTCGTTGAGCTCCTGGTAGCGCGCGATCTTGGTGCGGCTCGGCGCGGCGATCTGCACGAACACGAAGCGGCCTCGGAACTCCGGATAATGCTCCAGCAGCGTGTCGACCGCGTGCAGCCGCTCCTCGATTCCCTTGGTGTAGTCGAGCCGGTCGGCACCGACGCCGATCAGGGCATCCTCGGCGAGGCCGAGCTCTTCGCGCACCTCGCGACGGCAGTCGGCAACCGCCGGCACGTGCTTGAGCCAGCGCACCGGCCATTCGATGGAAATCGGATACGCGCGCACGAGCGTGCGGCGCGCGCCCTGCACGACGGCGTTCATCTCGCGATCGATGCGGCTTTCCATGAACGCATCGACCGAATCGAAGAAATTGTTGCAGTGCTGGCGCGTATGAAAGCCGATGATGCTCGAGCCGAGCAGTCCGGAGATCAGCTCCTCGGACCACGGGCAGATCGCGATGCGCTCCGCGCTCGGCCAAGGAATGTGCCAGAACGTGAGGATCGTCGCGCGCGGCAGCCGTTCCCGGATCATCCGCGGCGCAAGCGCGAAGTGGTAGTCCTGCACCAGCACGATCGGATCGTCGCTGTCGACCTCCTCGCAGACCGCATCGGCGAATTTGCGGTTGACGCTGACGTAGTGCTCCCAGTTCTCCGATCGGAAGATCGGGCGCGCGTCGGCTACGTGACAGAGCGGCCACAGGCCTTCGTTCGAAAAACCGTAGTAGTACCCGTTCTCTTCTTCCTCGCTCAGCCACACGCGGCGGACCGTGTAGGACTCTTCGCCGGGCGGAACGCGGATGTGCGCATCGGCATCGACGGTTTCGCGGTCGGCCGAACCTCCGCCATGGGCAACCCACACGCCCGAGCATGCGCGCATGACCGGTTCGAGCGCCGTCACGAGCCCGCTTGCCGGATGAAGTACCTGGACGTCGCCGTTGCTTCGCTGGTGGATGTAAGGCTCGCGGTTGGCGAGCACGACCACGCGCTCTCCCTGCAGGTGCTCGCGCAGCGCTGCGCGCAGCCGTTCGGCGTCCCACGGCCCGAGCTTCGACTCGCGGCGTCGTTCGCGATCGAGGCGGCTCACGAGCGAGCGCACATCGCGCGCAAGCGGCTGGAATGCGCTCTCCGGCTCGGGTTCCGGCTCCGGCCCGGCCGGCGCCGGGACCGGCTGGTCGACGGCAATGGTTCGCACCGCCAGCAGCGTGACGAACGACGCGCCGACGGCCAGCGCGAAGAACGTCAGCAGGAAGACCGCGACCGTCGTGGTTTCGCGCCGATGCATGCGCTCGAGATCGTGCATGAGCACGACGACGCCGAACGGCGTGCTGCCGGACTCGAGCGGCACCGCGCTCAGCAGGACTCGACCCGATTCGAGCTTGTCCTTCATCATGAAGTCGACGAGCTGACCTCCGCCCCCGGCGGCGGCCTTCATGCGCTCGACTACCGTCCGGCACTCGAGCTCCGGCGGCCAGGCCTCCGTGGTGGCCAGCACCGTGCCGTCGGCCGCGCACGCCGCTGCCCCCATCACGCGCTCCTCGCGCGCGATGTCGCGCAGATTCTCGGCGAGCTTCTCGCGACTCCCTTTCCAGTTGGCAACGAGAGTTCGCCTGGCGATCGTCACGGCAAGGCGCGATCGGGACTGGAGATCGTTCTCGGACCAGCGCTCGGTGATGGTGCTGCTCGTCAGATAACCGACGAGTGTGAGCACAGCGAGGCCGGCGAGAAGCACCACACCAAAGCGAACTGCGCGGCGCATACGAAATGATTACCACGAGGATGGTTGGGTGCCCAGATACTGCGTGCTAGAAGCGACTCGATGTCCCTGAGTGATCTTGCCCTCATCGGGAACTGTCAGCTGTCTGCACTGGTGTCCCGTTCGGGGAGTATTGTCTGGTCGTGCATGCCGCGCTTCGACTCTCCTCCGGTGTTCGCATCCCTGCTCGACGAACTCGATGGAGGGGCGTTCACGATCTGTCCGGCCGACCAGAGCGCCGGCATCCAGCGATACCTGCCGAACACCAACGTCGTCGAGACGACGTTCCATTCGAGCGACGGAAGCTTTCGAATCCTCGATTTCGCGCCGCGTTTCCTGCAATTCGATCGCAGCTTCCGCCCGACCAAGCTGGTGCGCATGGTCGAGCCGCTTTCGGGCACGCCGCGCATCTGCGTGCGCTGTGAACCGGTCCTCGGATGGTCGCGGCTTCGTCCGCGCCGCGAATTTGGATCGCACCACATCGACTTCCACGGATATTCCGAGGAGCTGCGCCTGACCACCAACGCGCCGCTGTCGTACCTCGACGGTGACGCATTCGCGCTCAGCTCGCGTACCGATTTCGTCCTGTCCTGGGGATCACCAGTCGAGGAAGGGCTCGAGGCGCTGTGCGACCGCTTCCTGCTCGAGACCGTGCGTTACTGGCAACAGTGGGTAAAGCACTGCGAGATCCCGCCGTTCTACCAGGAGCAGGTGATCCGCTCGGCACTTGCGCTCAAGCTGCATTGCTTCGAGGACACCGGTGCGATCATCGCATCGACGACGACGTCGATTCCGGAAGCTCCGGGCAGCGGACGCACGTGGGACTACCGCTACTGCTGGCTGCGTGACGCGTTCTATACGCTCGGTGCATTCCGCCTGCTCGGCCACTTCGAGGAGCGCGAGCAGTTCCTTCACTTCCTTCTCAACATCGCTTCGGCATCGGGCGACCTCGACCTCGCGCCGCTCTATCGCATCGACGGCAAGACCGATCTCGACGAACGCCTGCTCGACGACTGGCCCGGCTATCTCGGCGAGAAACCGGTACGCGTCGGCAACCAGGCCGCCACGCATCGCCAGTACGACGTCTTCGGTGAGATGGTGCTCGCACTGACGCCGATCTTCCTCGACGCGCGTTTCCGCGAACAGGCCACACCGGCCGCTCTCGACCTCATGCAGAGGCTGGCGCGCAAAGCCGTGCGCGTGGCGGGTCAACCCGACGCCGGCATCTGGGAGTATCGCGCGGAGTGGCGACCGCAGACGTTCAGCACGCTGATGTGCTGGGCGGCCGCCGACCGCATGAGCCGCATTGCCGAAGTTCACCGTCCGGCCGACACCGCCGAGTTCCGCGAGGCCGCCGCGAAGATCCGCGACGAGATCCTGCGCGAGGCGCTCGATCCGTCGCGCGGATGCCTGGTGGCCGATTATCGCGGTACGGAAGTCGACGCGGCGCTGCTGCAGGCCGTCTCCCTGCGTTTCCTCGATCCCTCGGACGAGCGTCTTGTCGCGACCGTCAACGCCGTGCAGCGCGACCTTCTGTTCGACGGCTGGCTCAGGCGCTATCGCACCAACGACGGCTTCGGCGTTCCCACCGTCGCGTTCACGCTGTGCACGTTCTGGCTGATCGAGGCGCTCGGAGCGACCGGCCGCGTGCGCGAAGCGCGCTCGATGATGGAACGCATCTCCGACGTGCATTCGCCGCTCGGCCTGCTGTCGGAGGACGTCGATCCGAAGACGGGGATGATGTGGGGCAACTTCCCGCAGGCGTATTCGCACGTCGGGATGATTCACGCGGCCTTCGCCGCGTCGCCGCGCTGGGGCGAGGTAGCATGACGTTGCGGCAGACTGCACGAACATTCCGCGCGGAATGTCGGCGATCGTGACGGGTGCGATCGGACGCGCCTTTATCGATGTGAGACGGAGCAATCTCGCCGATGCGCGAACATTCCCCGGGGAATGTGACCCAGGTTTCGTTCGATGCATCAGCGCTTGGGATGCATCATCGCTTCGAGTGATCGGTGTCGTGCCGTCAACCGCGGGGCGATGGCCGCGGCGCCCGGCTCGTGTTGCGGACGCTCTCGTCGCTCGGCGTTTCCCGAACGACCGCTTCGGAGCTCAGTCGCGGCCCGGCAACCTTCGCTCTTCCACCGCTGCGGCCGGCTGAACCACCGGCACGCCTTCGGGCACCGTCGGCGAGAAGCTCGGCGTGACGAGCTCGTACGGCAGCACGAACGCGCGCGGCTTTCCGGCCGGCTTGTCGGAGACCGTGAACGGCTTGCCGCGCTCGAGGAACAGATCCTCCATTTCGGCGCGCGAGAACGGACGCGAGCCGAGGCGGCCGAATACGCTGACCTGGTTGCCGCTTTCGTCGACCGCGCGATCGCGGTCGATTCCCTTCGACAACGTGATCGCCGGCTCTTTCGTCTTGTACGATGCGATCAGGCGCGGCGTCGGCGTCGGGCTGAAACCGGAGTTGCCGGGCGTTTCGGTCGGCGCGATCAGCTGCACGACGCGCAGCCCGTTCTTTCCGTCGGCGACGTAGGCAAACACGCTCGCACCGGTGGCGCCGATGCGCACTGAGCGGACGTCGTTCATCTGTCCGTCGGCGTTGTACATCTGATGAAGGAACGGATGCTCGGGGCGCTCGATGTCGACGATTGCAAGGCCCTGGCTGCCGGCAGGAACGTACGCGTACGTGCGCGCCACGTAGATCTCGCCGGCTTCGGCGAGATCGAGCCCGGCGACGACGCGCGGCCGGTCGAGCGACGTGACGTCGAGAACCTTCATGCCGTTGCCGTCGGTCACGAACGCATAGCGGAACTGGACGGCAATCGACCTCGGATCGTCGAGCGCAATCGATGAAACCACGGCCGGATGAACGGGGTCGTCGATGCTGACCACCACGAGTCCGTGCGGCGTCAGCACGTACGCAAACGATCCGGCAATCGTGATGTACCTGGCGCCGGTCAGCAGCCCGTCCGGATTGAACGATGCGACGCGCTTCAGGAAATTGTTCTGCGGATCGCCGTCGGTGAGCATGTCGGCGTCGACGACGACGAGGCCTTCCTCCGAATCCGTGACGTAGACGTAGCGATACAACGGATGCATCGGCTGCTCTTCGTTTTCGGCAGCGTGCGGCCGGTCGTAGTGGATCGGCATGTTGGTCGGGAGCGCCACGCACGTGGCGTTCGGCGTCTTGATGTACGTGCGCTGTCCGAGCGGCGAGACCGGCGCGGTGACGATGCGCTCGGAGAAGCCCTTGTTGTCGATGTTGGCCACGTCGAACACGCGCAGGCCGTCCGTGCCGTTGGCCGTGTAGAGATATTCGCCGCGAAGCTGCAGGCAGTGGACGGTCTGCGCCGAATGCTCGTGGCTCTCCTTCAACTGCGCGTCGTTGGCGACGTGCTTCTCGTATTCTTTCGGATAGGCGAGCTTGTGCAGGTTGCTGCCGATCACGGCCTGCGGCTCGTCCCATTCGGTCACGGCCACCGCTTCGATCCCCTCGTCCTCGCCGACCCATGCGAATCGGCCGACGAAGTTGACGAAGTTGGTGCCGAGGGTCAGCACCTGGGCCATCCACGCGTTGTTGTCGCCGGCGGCCGACGGATGGCAGCTCGAGCACGGCTGGGTCTGTCGCGTGCGGACGGTGTGCGCGAAGTGCGTGTTGAACGCCTGGCTGCTGTAGCCTTCGCCGGAGATCGGAAGCTGCTGGATGTACAGCCGCTCGCGGTTGGCGTTGGTGGTGCTTATCATCACCGCGCTCGACGAGCGCACCGGTGCGATGATGTGCCCCTTGCTCGTCGTGTGCTTGCCGAGCATGAAGATGTCGTGGCGCAGGACCTGCGGGTTGTACGACGTCCAGTTGCGCGAGTCGCCGCCTTCGAAATGCTGCGAGTCCTTCTTCCAGTTGGCCTGCTGCGGCAGGTGGCATCCGAAGCAGCTGGTGACCCACGACGTGTGGCACGACGAGCACGCCATCTCGGTCTCCCCGTGCGCGAGCGCGTTCGGGTCGTTCGGGAACCCGCCCCACTGCCCATCCTTGCGGATGGTCTTCGCGTAGCGTGCTTTCTCGTTGTAGAGGCGCGGGTTGGTCGGATCGATCGTGTCGAGGACCTGCTTCACTTCCCACTCGACGTTGTCGTTGACCATCGAGCGCTGCATGAGGCGGCTCGTCGGTCCGTCGAACATCCATTCGAAGCGGCGCTTGCCGGACGGCGTGATGCCGTTCTCGAGACTGTGTCCGCCTTTCGGTGCGGCCGGACCGCTGGTCGCAAGACTTGCCTTTCTGGTCGCCGATCCGTGGCAGTCCTGGCACTGCACTTCGACGGCGTCCGGATACGCACCGTAGATGTTGCCGTCGCCGTGCGCGTCCTGGCGGAAGTGGCAGTCGACGCAGTGCATGCCCTTCTCCGCGTGGATGTCCATCAGCTGGACCGCGTCGTCGAGCTTGTCCGGCGCGTTCCAGTCGATCTTCGCGCCCTTCTTGTCGAGGAGATTTCCCTTGCGGTCCTGCCAGTACACCGCGCGGAAGATCCAGCCGTGGCCGTTGTAATCGGCAAAGCGCGTCTCTTTCGTGGGCAGCGTGCTGACCTGGCGCAGGAAATCCTCGTTGGTCCACAGGCCGCGCACTGCCGCTTCTTCCGGATCGCGCTCGAGGCTCGTGTGCATCGATGCCGAATCCTTCGCGTTGAGCGGCGTCGGCGCAGAGACCGTCGGATAGCGCTGCTCCTTCGGCCACATCAGGTCGCCGTCGGTTTCGTAATCCCACATCTGGTAGCCGAAGTACGTGTTCACGAACGAGTTCGGCTGATGCATGTGGCAGACCATGCACTGGCTCGATGGAATCGCCTTGGTGAGACGATGCTCGATCGGATGGCCGGACTCGTCCTTCGGAATGGTCGGGTCGCCGCCGCGGTACGTGCCGGTATGGCCGGCCTTCGCATACGGCCCGGAGTGCACCGGATCGCGATCGTTCGCGTAGACCACGTGACACGCCGTGCATCCGCTCGAACGGAAGTCGCCGGGATGATCGTTGGTGCCGAGAAACGCGAGCATCGGATCGTTGAGCCGCGTCTTCTGAAGATTGAGCACGCCGGCACTGATGCGCAGGTCGGTCCCCGGGCCGCGCGTGCCGAGCTTTGCATCGGGAAGTCCGGGCTCGTCGAGAAACGGACCGAGGTTCGGGTTGCCGACTTCGGCGACGTTCGAGCGGTCGACGCGCCCGCCGCGCTCGAACGCGCGCACCGGATCCGGCGGATCGACGACGTTCCAGCGCGGCAGCGGAACCAGTGACGGCAGGACGCCGCGGGCCGCTTCTTCGGGAGTTGGCGGCTTCGCGCTCGAAATCCGCTGCGGCACGCCGTCGGCGCTGTACGATTCACCGAAGATATAGCGCTTGAGCTTCGTGATGCCGTTGTTGTACGCGGCGCCGCCCCACAGCATCGCCGACGTCGCCATCAGGCTCTTGTGAACGTGATCGACGTCTTCACGGTGGCAGTTGCCGCACGTCTCGCCCGCGACGCGAAGATCGCCCGGATTCTTGAAGCGGATGTACTCGGGCGATTCGCGGTTGAGCAGCGTGTACGTGCGCTCGGGATTGGCGCTAAGGATGCGCGACGGATTCTTAGGATCCTTCCAGTCTTCGGGATGCCGCGGCAGTACGTGCGCGCGGTTCATTGCATTCGCGTAGTCGGCGCTGCCGGCCGCGAGCCCCGACGCGCGGATCGAGCTCGTTCCGCCGTGGCAATCGGTGCACCCGAGGTTGACCTGTCCCGACTTGTGCATCGGCTCGATGCCGTTGTGACACGTCAGGCATCCTTCGCTCTTGGCCGCCGCCTCGGCGTCGGTCTGGCGAAGCAGCAGCGTTTCGGTTCCGGCGAGCGCAGGCGCGGCCGGCCCGGCGATCACGGCGGCAGCAGCGACCAGCAGGCACGCGGCGATATGCAGTCGAGTACGCATGACGCCTCCTCCTCAGAACACCAGCACCAGCTCGGCGCCGGCTTGGTAGAGCGTGCCCGATTGATAGATGTCGGCGAATCCGCCGAGCGGCTGGAACACCGCGACGAACGGCTTGACGATGACGTTGTTGTTCAGCCACGGGCGCCATTCGGCGCCGAGGCTGATGTCGATGCCGATGTCGTTGCTGACCGACGCCTGCTTGAGCAGGATCTCGAGCGGCCGCGTCTCGACGAAGCGAAGGTAGCTCGCGTTACCGACCAGCTTCAGCGTCGGCGTCAGCTCCGCGCTCGCGCCGAGGTTGGCGATCACGATGCCGGGATTGACGAAGTTCGCCTGGCCCTGGATCTTGCTGCTGCGCAGGTCCGGAATGATGCTGTTCCTCTGCGTGACCGCGACGCCGCCGCGATCGGCAATGCGGATGCTCTGGCGGTTCCAGTAGCTGAACTCGCCGCCCATGATCTTCGGATTGTCGAGGATCGAGTCGAACCCGCGCGCGTGCGCGTCGCGCGGGTCGTCGTCGCCGGACGAGAAGAACGCGGAGGCCTGGTAGCGCATCCAGTCGCGGTCAAGTGACAGCTCGAGAAACGCGAGCTGCCCGTTGATGTCGGTACCGCGACCGGCGATCGGACTGTTCGAATCCTTGCCGACGACTTCGTAGAGCGCGTGGCTCACGTTGATCGGGCCGAAATGGCCCTCGCCCGTCCAGCCGATGTAATACGCCTTGACCTGGTGCGGCTGCGCGATGCCGACCGGATCGGGACGTACGAGGAATCCCTGCTTGTCGAACTCGAGGCCGTCCTCGACGCCGTCGTCATGGTCGAGATGGAAACTGAACTGCGTCTGATAGCCGAGCTGCAGGAAATCCTGGATGTAGAGATTGCCGACGAAGACCTGCTGGTGGCGGATGTCGAACGTGTTCAGCTCGCTGTTGGTGTCCTTCTCGGCCTGGTAAAAATACAGCAGGTTGGCCTGGTAACGGTTGCCGTCGGCCGACCCGAACAGGCGCACGCCCTGGTTCACGTCCGAGAAGATCAGGCTGCGAAAATCACTGTTGAACGGCTGGCGTCCGACGCGCACCGAAACCGAATCGTACCGCGTCGAGAGATCGGCGAGGTGCACTTCGACGGCGGCTTCCTGCAGCGCGACGTCGCTGGTCGTGCGCGTGGTGCCGTCGCGCACGTCGGGGCTGACGTTGCCGCGTTCCTCGACGCCGAGATGGTTGACGTCGCCGACGGCCTCGACCGTCAGCTGCCAGTCGAACGGGCGGAACGCCGTCAGTCCTTTCTGCAGGTCGACGCGCAGC
The DNA here is from genome assembly GCA_035571835.1 of Candidatus Limnocylindrales bacterium. Lineage (NCBI taxonomy): Bacteria > Bacillati > Chloroflexota > Candidatus Limnocylindria > Candidatus Limnocylindrales > Candidatus Limnocylindrales bacterium. The sequence goes on from DATNBU010000002.1 coordinate 26,258, forward strand.
GCGAACTTCTGGTCGATGATGTCGGCGTTCTTGTCGCCGAAGAACTTGTCGCTGCCGGGCCCCTCGGCGCTCGCTCCGCTCGGCGTCGGCGCCGAGCGGCCTTCGATCGACGTTTTCGAGATGCCGGTCAGCTTGAGGAAGATCTCGTCGCCCCAGATCGGATAGTCGCCCTTGAGAATGTTGCGATTGTACGGATCGAACCACCGGTACGGCGACTTGAGGATGTTCCAGCGGTCACTCACGGGCTCGAGCACGGTGGCCGATCCGGTCGTGGCCTCCGCGGCCTGCTCTTCGGTCATCGGCGGCGCTTCGTTGGGACCGAGCACTCGCGGCGCAGCGGTTTCGTCCGGCGCAATCACCGGGACATCGGCGGCCGGCCCCGCGGCGTTCGGCGCGGCGGGCGGCAACGCAGCCGGCTGCGGCGCATTCGGTGACGGCGGTGCCGGTCGCGGTGCGTTCGGCGACGCGGCGGGAATCGTGTCGGCCGGCGCCGCGTTCGGTTCTTCGGCGCGTGCGATCGACGCGCCGATCACCAGGGCCGCAATGAGAAAGAGGTTTGCTGCGGGCATCATGAAACCTGCTTCGCGGTGCCGGAACGACCGGTCAGAGCATTCCGAGCAGCCACAGGAGAACGAGCAGACTCGCCGCGCCTGCGAGCACGACCGGTACCACGACCTGCCAGCGCGTCTTTCGCGAATCTTCGCGCGGCTGCGGGTCTTCCTGATCGACGACCAGAAGCTCATCGTCGCCGAAGCTGAGACGCATGCCGGTCTGAAGCTCGATCTCGTCTTCCACGATTTGGCCATCGACCATTACCCTCCGGCCTTCGATCGGAGCGAGATACCAGCCGTCCTCGCGCTGCTCGATGCGGGCGTGCTGGCGCGAAGCGCTGGCCGAATACAGACGCACGTCGCATTCGAGCGAGCGACCGACGATCGCGACTTCCTTGTCGAGCCGCTCCACGCCCGCGAAGTCCGGCGGCAGGACGTGCTCGAGGCTGATCCACGGTCGTTCGGACCTGTCCTCCCACCGAACCGTCGACGCATCGGTCGAACGAAGCGAAACCACGCGCGTACGATCGGTGTCGTCGGCAGTCGCGATGCGTCCGGTTGCGGCTGGCTTTGGCGGAGCGGCCTTTGTGCCGCCAGCCGGCGGCTGTGCAGCAGCAGAAGCAGCGGGCTTTGGCGGTGCTGCGGCCGGAGGCGAAGGCTTCGCAGGTTCGGTAACCCGCGCTGGTTCGGAGCCGGGCGTTGCCGCTCTGGCCGGCTCGCGGGCTTCGGGAGCTTTGGCAGGCGGTGATGGTGCAGCCGCCGGTGTGGATGACGTTGTGGGCGATGCGGGCGGTTTCGCAGCGGGCGGCGATGCTGCAGGTCTCGATGTCGAAAGCGCCGCTGGAGGACCTTCGGGAACGGCAGTCGTTGCGTCGGAGCGCGACGGCAGAGTCGGCGGCGGAGCTTCGATCTGCACCGTGGATTCGTGAGGCGGCTTGCCGCGCGGAAGCACCTGCGTGACGTCGCCGTCCTCGTCTTCATCCGCGTGAGTCGCCACCGGAGCCGTCGGTGATTCCTGCGCAGGAACCGGCGCGGCGGGCGCAGGACGCTGCGCTTCTCCCGGACGCAGCTTCGGCGGCGCATCCGTGAGGATGACGGTGCCGTCGTCGGGAGAATCCTTTTCCGGTTCGTCGGTCATCGCGCTCGGCGTGCTCGTTTCGTCATCGCAGCAAGTGTCGATCAGTCGCCGGGATTTCGGTTGAACTTGAGATACGGCAGACGGATGTCGCCGCGCACCTGGATCTGGTCGGCGCGGATGTCTTCGGGTGCTTCGAACCCGGGTGCAGCCTGCGTACCGGCGGCGGTCACGAGATCGTCCTGCTCGACGCCGTCACCGCTGACACCGAAACCACCTGCCAGCACGCCGTCCACGTAGAGCGGCGCACTGCCGGGAAAGAACACGATTCCGTTCTGGCGGCCGTTGGCCGGCTCGCCCGCGTTCGTGCAGGGGTTTGCCGAATCGTTGACGAAGATCCGGCGGAACGGGCCCGGATCGCTTCCGTCGATTCCCGGCGGAAAGAACGGCTGCGACGCGAAGCTGATGGTGCGGTTCGTGATCGCCGTGCCGGCCGGAAAGAAGAACTCGTCGTCGCAGCCGGCTACCGACGGGTCGGGACAGTCGCGGCGATCGAGCGGAAGGATCGCTTCGCTGCTGAAGTACGTCACGTTGCGCGCCTTGGCGACGGCGACGTCGATCGAAAACACCGTCGCATCCGGCATGCGGAACACACCGAGCAACTCGCCATTGAGGTCGCTGATCGCAAGCACCATCGCGGTTCGCTGCTGGAGCGGGAGCCGGATCGCGGCGCGCACGCGCTGCGCTTCGGCAAGGCCTGCATTGATGATCGATTCGACATCGTCCGACGAGAGCGGTCCGCCGCCGGCGCTCGCGCCGCGCGGGGTGACGAGCCAGCCGGAAGCAGCCACATCGGCAACCGGCGGATCGGCCGGATCCAGCGGATCGACAATGAACGGTTCGGTAAGCGGCGCGCCGGTCCCGATGCCGCTGACGTGAGGGTCGTGCTCGACTTCGGGAATCTCGATGCCGTCGACGAAGATCACCGGCTCGATCGACCGCGGCAGCGGCGGAAGAATTCCAAAGCGGCACGATGTCGCGCAGCATGCGGGCATATCGACGCCCGGCGTCGGAGTGCACAGATCGGTCAGGCCTTTGGGCTTGACCGTCGGGATCCCGGCGTTGTCGCCCGCAAATGCGCGAGCCGCGAACTCGCCGGCAGCGAACGCGTCGTCGCGGTCGTCACGGCGGAGAATCTGCTGCGGCGCATCGAATGCGGCGACCGGATCCGGGTCGACTGCAATCCCGCGAACAGCCACTCCGACGCCGCCGACCATCACGCCTTCGCGATAAATCGGCACTGCGCCGGGCAGCGTCGCGATGCCGGTCGTGCAGCCGCACTTGTCGTCTTCGACGACGCTGCTCGTGCAGGAGAGGTCCGCGTCGAACAGTGTCGCGAGACCCGTCGCGCGCGGAACCAGCGCTGCGTCCGATCGGCGCCGGTCGACATCTGTGCCGTCGCCGTTCGGCAGATCCGGACGAACCGGTCCGAGACCCGGAAGCGCATCGAAGCTGCAGCCGCGGTTGGTGTTCTCGATGCCGAACAACGCGGCCGCGCCCGTGTTGCGGATATCGGGCGGAAAATGCTCGCCGCTCAGGAAGCGCACCGAACGCGACGTGAGAGGCGTTTCGTTCGCACTGAAGAATGCTGCGGTGCGCGCAAGCTGGACCGCGCGGTTGATCACTGCGCAGTCGGAAGAGGAGTCGAGAGGAATGTCGGCAAGCGGGCAGGCGGTGACGCATTGGTCCGCATAGTACGCCTCGTCCCTGCCGAAGTTGGTCGCGACGCCCTGGATGACGCCGCGACGATCGACGACCGCAACCGCGACCGGGCGCGACTGCGCGCGAGCGGCGCTCTGCATGATCGCGCGCACCTGGTCGCCCTGCAGGACCAATGCACTGCTGGCTTCGTCGCGCGCGGGAAAATCGGGCGCATCCTCGCTGCTCTCGCCTCCTCCGCCGCCGCCGCAGGCGACGAGGTTCGCGCCGAAGACAGCGACGCCCGCAAACAGGAGCGCGCGCAGGAAGGTGCCGGGCGTTGAGAATGTCATCGCAGGTTTTCCGTCAGGACTTCGGCACGACTTTGAGCGTCGCGGCACCCTTGACGCGCGTCAGGCAGGCCAACCTGTATTTGCCGAGGTCGGGCGACACGTGGCGCACGTTCTGCAACGTCGATTTCTCCAGCTCGGGATTGCTCGACTCGGCGACCTGGTCGGCGCCGTCGACGATCTGCACCGCGCAGTAGCCGCACGTTCCGACCTCACAGCTCCAGTCGAGCGGTTCCTTGTAGTGGTCGTCCGGACATTTCTTCGACTTGTCGAGGCCGCAGCGCTTGAGGTCGGTGTCCGGGTACTTCGCCTTCAGGTAATCGAAGAACGAATGCAGCACGTCGCGGTTGTCGGCGACCGGAAACGAAATCGGATGTTTCGCATCCTCGAAGCTGACGCTCGGGCCTTGCGCCGCGGCCGGTGCTGCGGCAGCGGCCGGCGCCGCTGGTGCTGCTCCCGATGCCGCGGCAGCGGGTGCAGCTGCGGCAGCAGGCGGCGGCGGAACGCTCGGCCTTGCGGCCGGAATTTCGAGAACGAGCGCGCCGGGCGCGATCGGCTCTTCGGTCGCGACCGATTCGAAGCGCAGGCGATGCTTGCCGACGCGGAATTCGTCGCCGTTGGCGAGAACCGTCGGGCGGCTCAGCTTGACGAACGTTCCGTTGGTGCTTCCGATGTCGCTGACGACGACCGCACCGGACGCAAGGCTGAAGCGTGCGTGCCCGCGCGACAGTGCGCGGTCATTCGCATCGAGCGTCACGTCGGCCGCTCGCCCGACGACCATTCCCCTGTCGGTCAGCTCGTGCGTGCGCTGGTACTCGCCGCGTCCGTTGTAATGCTCGAGTCCCCAGCCGGCGCCCTGGCGCATCACGCGAATGATCTGCGTGCCGAGCCAGACCTGGTCTTCGGCAGCGAGCGTGTGCCCTTCGTTGCGCACGCGCAGCCAGACACCGGATCCGTTTCCGGTATCGCTGAGCTCGAGCTTGCCGTCCTTGCGCGTGACCGTGGCGTGGTGGTCTGCAATCTGCGGATCGTCGAACGCGACGCCGTCGGTCTTGCGGCCGATGCGGGTCGTCTCGCCCTTGAGTGAGAACGTTCCTTCCGGCGAACCGTCGGGCAGCAGGCTGACGAGGCGATCCTCGATCGCGACCGGCGCTTCGTCACGCGCTTCGGGTTTGAAGACGACGGTGGCGTCCGAGCCTTTCTTCGTCTTCGCCGGAGCCGCGGGCTGCTCGAGCTTTCCGCGCCGCGTTGCGATGACTTCGACCGCGCGCACGGCGTCGCGCATCGCCATCTTGATGTTGCGCTTGTCGCGCCGCTTCTTGTATCCGGCCGTGTCGGCGAAGTCGGTGCACTGGTAATACTCGGGCGTTCCTTTGAGATCGCCGACGAGGAACACGCCCGGTACCGAGCATTCGCCGTCGGGCGTCACCACGATGTACGGCTCGCCGTCGATGGTCGGAACCTTGACGCCGAACTTCTGCAGCGTCTGGTGCGGAACGTCGCCGCCGATGCACGCCACGACGCGGTTCTTCGGGAATTCCATGTGCAGCGATTCGGTCGGGCGGCCTTCGATGACCTTGCGGTCGATGCGCACCGACAGGTATTCGTTGCGGTCCGGCGCGGTCAGCACCAGGATCGGCTCGGAGAACGGCAGGTAGCGAACGTTCGCGTTGACAACGTACGCATCGAAGAACGCGCCGCTCAGGCTCTTCTCGACGCGCGGCATCTGGCTCTTGCGATACGACCAGTACACGTTCGACGTATCGCCCGCCGCGATCTTTGCATTGGAGATTGCGATGACTGCCTCGGCCGCCGACGTTCCCCCGCCGATGACGAGCGTCGGCCCGCTCGCGTAGTCCTTGGCATCGTCGAGACGGAACGCCATGCCATCGAGATTGCCCGGGATCTGGAACCGTCGCGGCCGGCCCGCGCCGAGCGCCAGGATCGCACTGCGCGCGCGGTAAACGACTTCTTCCTGAATCCGGTGATTCCAGGTTTTGATCTCGAACACACCGTCGCTTCCCGCAGCAAGGCTGAGGAACTCGCTGCCGACCTTGAGCGGAAGGTTGACGGTCTTGAACTTCGCCTTCCAGTCCGCCACGAGGTCGTCCTTGTCGACCTCCGCGAACTGAAGCGAAGCCATGAGCTCGCCGCCGGCGGGAAACGGGCTCTCGTCGTCGCCGTACTCCGGATAAATGTGCTTTTCCTTCGGATAGTCGCGGATGCGCGACATCGCGTCGTCGTATTCGACGATCAGGCACGACAGCCCGAGCTCGGTCGCGCGAAACGCGGCCGCGGTACCTGCCGGGCCGCCGCCGGCGATGAACACGTCGAGGATATCGGGAAGCTCGCGCGGCTCGGACACACGCAGTGTGCCACGAACCGTATAGTCGCTTGTGTCCGTGGGGGGCATGGTCACCTTGCGGGAAGTTTTCCTGCCGGCGAACGTCGCCGGCGAGGCGCGGCAACCTACCTTTCAGGCCTTCATAGTGTCAAGGAAACCGGCGGCGGATCAGAGGCTTCCGCCGGCCGCGACGGTCATTCTCCGGCAAAGAGCTTGCGGTGGATCTCGGACAGGAGCCGGGAGAATTCGGCCGGGTCGTAGCGGAAGCGATCGGTCGCATCGATGAGCTTTCCGAGGTCGGGATCGATACCCTTGCCGCCGCTGCAGCGCGTTCCCCCCATCAGATCGAAAGCCGGAGTACACAGCGCCTGAATCGACAGCACGGTCTGCTCCGGTGTGCCGGCGGTGTACCACCATGGAAGGTTCACTTCGTCGACGCTCTCGACGTTCGAGCTCGGCGAGGAAGAGTGGCTGAAGCGCCGCACCTGCTTGAGAGTGGATGCGCCTGACGTGATCCGGCTGAGGAGCATCTGCGCCTCCGATCGCGTGACCGACCTCGAAGCCAGGCGGCGCGAGTATTCCGCGGCCGCCGCGCTGAGCTCGCCGGCACGCCGCTCGGCCGACGCCGCGTCGCTGCCGGCAGCAGCGACGAGCTGTTCCCACGCGGACGAGAGACTGGCCTTCTCGCCGGGCAGAAGCACCGAAAGCACGATCTCCGACATCGCAAAGTGGCCGCGCGCCTGCCGCAGTCCGTCTTCGACCAGCTTGTGATGACAGTTGTAGCAGTTGCGGTCACGGAAGTGCGGGCTCTTGCCGAGCGACTGGTAGTCCGAGTCGCCCGCACGCTCGGCAATCATGGATGCTGCATGGCGAAGCCCGACCAGCTGGCCGATGCTCCACAGCGTCGGATCTGCGCAGTCGGGACTCGACGGACGATCTTCCGAATCGTTCCAGTGCTTCATCAGCTGCGCGTAGGCGACCATCTCGAACTGCAGCGGCGGATGGCCGCCGGCGAGGATCTCATGATCGATCTCGACGTGGCATTGCGCGCATTTCTCGGCGCGCAGGCGGAAATTGGCGTTGTCGTAGAAGCCCTTCGCGAGGAACTCGGGCTTCTTCTGCTTCCAGTCGCTCTGGCTGTGTGCCTCTTTCCAGAATTCCGAGCCGCCGTGGCAGTGCTCGCACGTGACGCCGTCCTTGCGCTGGTAGTTTCCGCCGGGCATCGCCGTGGCCGCCGGAGCATGACAGACGAGGCACTTCTCGCTCTGCGTCGGGTTGATCTGCATGTAGCGGCCGATCGCCTGCGACTCGGGCCGCAGCAGCGTCTCGTACGATCGGCTGTGGTGGTCGACGCGCTTGTTGCGCCACTGGGTCCAGGCCCACTTCCACGAGCTCGGCACGTCGCGACAACCGGTGTGCGGAGGATTGGAAGGAACCGCCCCGCCGTGGCACGCCGATTTTCCGCACGACGTGTCTCCGAAGAATCTGGCCTCGGTGTCCGCGCGAGCGCGCGGCACCGCGACGACCGCGATCGAGAGAATGGCCGCCGTCAGCAGGCCGCTGCGGGGAGAGAATGGAACGAGTGCCCGGATCGTTCGTTTGCCTGAGCTCTGTACCGGCGGATATGATTCTCGCCGCTCGTCACGACGGAACCGGCGAAGATCGAAGGCAAGCATCCGGACTATCTTCACTATCTTGATGAGCAGCAATTCGACTATAGACTTCGGCCTTTCATCCGGTCAAGCCATCGCGCCCGAACAGCTCGCCGAGATTCCGTTCTTTGCCGGACGCAAGTCGAACTTCGCCGACAAGCTGCGCGAGAACCTCGTCCATCGCGTGACCGGCGAGCCGATCCGCGCTGCAGTGATCCGCGAATTCAAGGCCGGCGACACGATCTGTGAAGCAGGAGCGTACGGATCGACGGCCTTCCTGATCCTCGAAGGCGCGGCCACCGCATTCGTTCCGGATGCGGCCGAGCCCGCACTGCCTCCGGGCCGCACGGCTCGCTCGCTGCGCCGCCTTGCGCGCCTGTTCTCACGCCGTACCCGCTCCGAGAAGCCGGTCGCTGCGCGCGTCGGCATCGGCGAGGTGACTTCCAGCGCGACGCTGCACCGCAGCGTTGCCGCGGCCCCGCGCAAGCTCGGGCCCGGCGACTTCTTCGGGATCGACACCTGCATCAACTTTCATCCGCGCGAAGCGAGCGTGCGCGCCGAGACCGACTGCCGCGTGGTCGAGATGCTGCGCTCGGTGCTCGACACCGTGCGATCGAGCGGAAAGTCGGGAGCCGCCGTCGAGGACTTTCATCGCGGTGCGACGATCCGCGGCGCGCTGTCTGCGCAGGAGCTGTTCGGTGCGCTCACGCCCGAGCAGCGCGAGCGGCTTGCGGAAGCCGCCGAGCTCGTCACGCAGGACGACCTCGACAACGGCGTGCTCTACGAGGAGGGCACCGACGCCGACAGCCTGCTCGTGGTCGCGAGCGGCACCGTGAAGCTGTCGCGACGCATGCCCGGAGGCGAGCGCATTCTTACCTACGCCGCGCGCGGTACGGCGCTCGGGCTCGAAGCGCTGCTGGTCAAAGATCCGGTGCGCCAGCTCGTCCTGCGACGGATCGGTCCGAGCGGTGCGGCCACCGAGAGCGTACCGCTTACCGGAACGGTGACGATCGGCCGCCGCAAATCGGCCACGATTCCGTTCGGCCCCGAGCACGCGAGTCTCAGCCGGCGCCATTGCCGCTTCGAAGTGCGCGAAGGCGACGTGCAGGAAATCCGCGTATTCGACGAGAACACCGACAACGGCACGTTCGTAAACGGCGCGCGCATCCAGGAGGCGATCGTCGGCGTCGGCGACCGCGTCACGCTCGCCGAGGACTACACGTTCGAAATCGCCGAAGTCGCGGCGGGCGGGCCGACGCGGGCGCGCGCGGCAACGGCCACCGCGCTCGACAACTGCGAGATCGTCCGCATTCCGGTTGCGGCCGTGCGCGAAGTAGCCGGGAACGACAAGCGCATTGCCGACGTCGCCGACGAGCTCAGCCGGATCCTTTCGACGACGGCGCCTTCGGCTCCGGCCGAGCAGGCGTTCCTCAAGAAGATCGTCGACCTCAATCTGTACAATTCGCAGAACACGCTGCTGATTGATCTCGAGCGCTGCACGCGCTGCGACGAATGCGTGCGTGCGTGCGCCGATGCCCACGACGGCGTCCCGCGTTTTACGCGCGACGGGCCGCGCTTCGGCAAGTACCTGGTGACGCTCGCGTGCCGTTCGTGCACCGATCCCAAGTGCATGATCGGCTGTCCGGTCAGCTCGATTCGACGCACGGAGTCGCTCGAAGTCCACATCGAGGACTGGTGCATCGGTTGCGGCCTGTGCGCGAACAACTGCCCGTTCGGCAATATCAACATGGTCGATCTGGCCGCGCCGCAAGGTCCGGCCGAACCGCTAGGGCCGGTGGATCTGACGTCCGGGAAACTGCGCGCCACGGTTTGCGACCTGTGCTCCGGGCTCGACGGCCCAAGCTGCGTGTACGCGTGCCCGCACGATGCGGCGATCCGCGTCAAGCCGGCAGACTTCCTCGCACCCGCCGATCTGCAAGTACTGTGATGTTCGCGTGCTGATCAATCGCGATCATCGCGCACCGGCGGCCGCATTCGCGCTGGCGACCATCGGAGCCGGCCTTTATTACCGGCATTACGCAACGACCGCTCTGTATGGTCCGTCCGGCGGAAGCTTTGCCGGGCTTTGCTACGGAATCGCCGGAACCACGCTGATGGTACTGGCTGCGCTGCTGTCGGTTCGAAAGCGCTTCCGCACGCGCCGCATCGGAAGCGCGCGCGCATGGATGACGCTGCACCTGTGGGGCGGGCTGCTCAGCGTGCCGCTCATCCTGTTTCACAGCGGCTTCGCTCTAGGCGGGCCGCTCACCACGGCGCTGATGGTGCTGTTCGCAATCGTCATCGTGAGCGGCCTCGCCGGTCTCATGCTGCAGCAGGTTCTTCCGCGGCTGATGACCGACCTGCTGCCGGCCGAGACGCTCCGCACACAGATCGAGCATGTCCGTGCGCGCCTCGCGGCCGACGCGTACGACCTGGTCGCGAACGTGACCGGACCGATCGCCGAAGCGGCCGAAGAGCAGACGTGGCTGCAGGCCGAGAAGAAAGCCGGGTGGAAAGCCGAGCCGCGGCGTGAGCCGGCATCCGCTCCGCAGGCCGGGGCCGAGCCGCTGCGCGCGCTCTACGTTGCGTACGTAAGGCCGTATCTTCGGCGCAACGCCGGCTCGCGCATGCCGATGCCCGATCTTCGGGCGGCGGCACCCGACATGCCGCCCGAGCTGCTGCCGCGCATCGAACAGCTGCGCGCGATCTGCGACGAGTCGAGGCAGCTCGATCTGCAGCTTCGCCTCCATGCGTGGCTGCACAACTGGCTGTTCGTCCACGCACCGCTTTCGATCGGGCTGTTCCTGCTCGTCGCGATCCACATCTGGTTCGCGCTGCGGTACTGACGATGCTGTCGAGCAAGGACATCGCAAGGCGCCTGCGGCTGGCGGGCTATCCGGGGCGCGACACGTTCCGGCGCTACTACGTCGCCACCGCGCTCGTGTGCATGGTTTCGGCTCTCGGCTGCTGGCTGGTGATGCACTGGTTCCTCGGACCGCGCCAGTACCTGCCGCGACCGATCTCGAGCAATCACGCCCTTTTCGGTGACCGCTGCGAGAGCTGTCATGACGCCTTTCAGAACGTCACCGACGCCGCGTGCCTCGGCTGCCATTCGGCGCGCGTGCATGCGCCGAACGAGGTCGGCACTCCGCAGTGCGCGCACTGCCACGTCGAGCATCGTTCGACCGATGTGTTCCTGTCGGTCAGCAGCAACGCGTGCGTCGCGTGTCACGCGGACCTCGAGACCAGCGGCAAGGACGCCGTCGTCGAGCGCCGCATCGCGACTTTCGCCGCGCATCCCGAGTTCAATGCGCTTCGCGAAGGAAAACGCGACCACGATCCGGCGCGGCTTCGCTTCAATCATCGCATTCACCTGACGTCCGACCAGATTCCGGAGAACGAGCGCCCGCTCGGCTGCCCGAGTTGTCACCGCATCGACCCGCAGGGCAGGCTCATGCAGCCGGTTCGTTTCGCGACCGACTGCAAGCGCTGTCACCAGCAGATCGTCGAGGGGCCGACCGGAAGCATCGAGGCGCTGCACGACACGCCGGAAGTGATCCACGAGGATCTGCGACGGCAGCTGCTCGATGTCGCGGCATCGATCGGGACCGTCACGTCGGCGGAGCTGCGCAGCCAGCTCGACAAGATCGCAACGCCGTCACCGGAGCTGCTGTCTCCGCCGCACATCGTCGGACGCGTGCCGCGGCCCGGCTTCAGCAAGGAACGCCTGTCGGTCGCCGCGCTCGAAAAGGATCTCTACAAGCCGTTCGTGGCTCCCGGCACCGACGGCACGTCGCCGACGGCGCCGCTCTACGAGCTGAACAAGGGCTGCTTCCTGTGCCACTACGAAGATGGTCCGCGCGAAGATCCTGCCGCGATGCCCACTGACCCCGCTAGCCCAAGGATCGCGCCGACGGCCGTCGCCGCACGCTGGCTGTTGCGCAGCGAATTCTCCCACCGGCGTCACGAGCTGATGCCGTGCGAGTCGTGCCATCCGCATGTCGCGGAGAGTCGCGAGACGGCCGACACGAACCTTCCGGACAAGGCCGTCTGCCAGCGCTGCCACGTCGACGGCGCACGCGCGTCGGCGGGAGCCGTCTGCATGTCGTGTCACCTGTACCACGACACGTCGAAGCGTCGCGATGCCGGCACGCTCGCGTCGCACGGGAACGAGGCGGAGTGCGGGGAAAAAGGGAATTGTGGGCAAGGCGCGGCCAAGCGCGCGCGCTCGGCGCCGCTGCGGACGCAGGGGTGGTGGGAGATTCCGGGGGGCGCGGCGCCCAAGTAAGCAAAGTCTCGGCCGCGCAATAGGAGACCGACCTTGTCACCGCGCTGCTGTCTCAAGGTTTTAAAATCACCGGCTCTTGCGACGCCGATATAAAAACGGGTCTTCGTGGATTTGTGCGGGGCCCCGTTTCGGGTTTTTGATCAAATGGGCTCCGCCGGATTGGCGGCAGCATCATCCTCAGGAACTTCAGCCTGATTATTCTTCGTCGCGTGGACCGCAGGTCACGGCGCCGGACGATCGTATGGCCTGGTTGGCGTCGAGCGTTGATTCATTCGGCTGGAAACCAGCTCGTGTCGATGCCGCTGCCGGTGATGGACTTGTTGTTGGGATGCGCAGCACGGCCGGCGCGGGTTTCTGCCGCACGAACATTCCCCGGGGAATGTGACCCAGGTTTCGTCTGATGCATCAGCGCTCAGAGTGATCGGTGTCTCGAGCACCTGCCCAGGATGAGCGATGGCGACGGGTCCGAGGGTTTGTCGGATCATGCGCGCGCGGCGGGCTTAGATACGCGCGGCGTCGGGCGGCGAATACGCGCGACGTCGGATTCGGATACGTGCGGCGTCGGGCTCGAATACGTGCGGCGTCGGATTCGGATGCGTGCGGCGTCGGGCTCGAATCACGGCTGGTTATGCCATTTTTGTTATTGAAGCGTCGTCGCGATGTCGATTTCGTTTGACGCGGTTTTTCGCCGCTTGACGTCGCTCGTAGCGAAGCGAAACAGAGCGCGCCGCTTTTTTCGCGACTCGCGGCCGTAACACGGCTCAGACTTCGCGCACTGTCGCGACAGGCGCATCTCTGTAGGCGTCGCGTCCTTACGGAGAACGATCACTGAAAAACCCGTGTTACAAGGGTCGTCATGACGACATCCTTCGACAGCATTGCAAAGCTCTCCGAAAAGGAACTGCTCGATCACTTCGAGTGTCTCGTCGCACGCGACCGTCGTACGACTGCGGCGCTACTCGTCGCGATCGCCGAGATCGACGAGCGCAAGCTCTGGGCCAGGCATGCCTGCTCCTCCATGTTCAGCTTCTGCATGGAGCGCTTCCACATATCGGAGCAGGTAACGGCCAAGCGGCTCTGGGCTGCGCGTACGGCGCGCCGCTTTCCGGTCGTCCTCGACCTCGTCGCACGCGGCGAGCTGCATCTCAGCGCGATCCATCTGCTTGCAAGGCATCTGACGGCCGAGAACCACCTGCGAGTGCTCGAACGCGCCCGGCACAAGAGCTCGCGTGAGGTCGAGCGGCTGGTTGCCGAGCTCGCGCCGCGAGCGGATGTGGCGTCGCGTGTTCGGGCGATGCCGCGGCGTCGCGGTACGGGCGCGGCGAACAATGCACTGGCGGTGTCGGCCGGCGCGACTTCGATGGATTGCGAGCAGGCCGGCGGTGTGAGCGATCGGTGCGCTTCGACAGACCGCGAGTCCGCCGGCTGCTCGAGCAATCGGCCGGCCTCCTCGGACTCGGCGTTCGTCGGCATCGCAATCGCTCCACGGTCAGCGCAGCCGGCAACGAAGCCGATCGTTCCGCTCAGCCCGTGTCGTTTCAAGATCGAGATCACTGTAGACGAAGACACGCACGACAAGCTCCGGTCGCTTCAGGATCTGCTCGGCCGCTCGGCGACCGGTCGCGATGCGGCCGCGATCATCAGTCGTGCGATCGATGTACTGCTCGTCCGGACACTCGCGCGCAAAGCAGGCTCGACCGATCGACCGAAATCGACGATGCCGGCGAAAGAAAAATGCGATCGACCGAGGTCGACCACGTCGACGAACGCGGAATGCATCGATCGACCCGCCACAATGCCCGCGCCAGATACTGCCGCTTCGCAGCAAGCACAGCGATCCCGGACCATCCCGGCAGCCGTGCGACGCGAAGTATGGCGGCGCGACTCGGGACGCTGCTGCTACGTAGACGCACGAGGACGTCGCTGCCGCGAGACCAGCAACATCGAGTTCCACCACAAAGCTCCCTTCGCGATGGGCGGACCTGCTACGCCCGAGAACATCGAGCTGCGCTGCGCGGCACACAACCAGTATCAGGCGGATCTCGACTTCGGCCGCGCCTTCATGGATGCAAGGCGCGGCAATCTCGCCGATGCGCGAACATTCCCCGGGGAATGTCGGGGGAGGCGCGGCAATCTCGTCGATGCGCGAACATTCCCCGGAGAATGTCGGGCGATGGCGGCCGCGCCGTGAAGACGTCGTCGGTGGTTCGGATGATGGACGGCCTTGGTAGCGAAGGCGTACGCGAATTCCTCGCGCATTCGCGTCGCCGACATACCGACGACCATCTGCTCGGGACCGAAACCATCGAAGCGAAAGGAATCAGACACGCGACGGCGACGTGCGACGCGGCATCCACAGGCCGTCCCAGGTTTTCTTCGCTGGCAGCAGCGATCTGGGTCTGGAAATCAGGCTGGTTGCGCTCCGCTCAGAACTCGGAAGCACCCATCCGATGCCACCGCAAATTAATCAGGCCCTCAATGCCTGGTCATCGAATTCCACTCGCGCGAGCAGACCAGGTCCGGCGATCGCAGCCATTCGACCAGAGCCGTTCCGGTAAAGGCGATCTGGCTGCGCACCAGGCGTCCGTCGCTCTGCTGGTGCGGCATCACGTCGCGCACCTCGCAGCGGCCGAAGTCGAGGTCGGGACATTCCTGCATTTCCGCAATCACCGGCTCGGACGCGAGCGGCGCCGTTTCGGGATGCAGCAGGATCGCCGACTCATCCGCGAGCAGACGGATCAGCCACGCCCGGTCGCCACCGATGCGAACGGGAATGTGAAGCACGATCTCCGAATGGGCAGTGCGCAGGCCGCGCAGGCTGCGCACCGTCAGCATTCCGGTCTTGTTCTTGACCCGCAGCGGCGGCATCGCGATTCCGATGCCGCTGCCGGCGAGCTCGGCCCACGTGGCCTGGCTGATCAGGATCTGTCCGCGGCACGCCGCGACCTCCATGCGCTGGGCCGTGTTTACGGCATCTCCGATCACCGTGTACGAAACGCGGTTGTCCGCTCCGATGTTACCCGCGACGACGGTTCCGCTGTTGATTCCGATGCCCATCTCCAGGCATGGCCCGTCTTCGCAGTAGCGCCGCGTGTCGAGCCCGACGCATGCGTTCTGCATCGCCAGCGCCGCTCCGGCCGCGCGCAGCGCGGCGTCGGGTTTGACGAGCGGGACTCCCCAGACGGCAAGGATCGCGTCGCCCATGAATTTGTCGACGGCGCCGCCCAGGTTCTCGATGCACGGAACCATCCGGCTGAAGTAATCGTTCATCAGCTTGACGACGGTCTCGGGCGGCAGCGTTTCGGCGAACCCGGTGAACCCGACGATGTCCGAGAACAGGATCGTGCCGTGGCACGTGTTGCCGCCGAGCGCCAGATCGAGCTTTCCGAGCAGCACCTGTTCGACCATCGCACCTGGCAGGAAACGCATGAGACTGGTGCGGCTCGTGCTCTCCTCCTCGACTTTGCGCAGCAGGAACGCGTTGTGAAGCGCGATCGCGGCCTGCTGGCTGACGGCTGCGGCAAGCTCGAGATCCGACGCGGTGAACGCCGCACGCTGAACGGGCGTGTCGATCTGCAGCACGCCGAGGATTTCGTCCTCGACGATGAGCGGCACGACCATCGCGCCGCGGATGTTCAGCGCATAAACCGATTCTCCCACCGTGAAATCGCCGGCGGTCAGGTCATTGAACAATATCGCGCGGCGATGCTCGATTGCCGAGCGGCAGATCGAGCGGGAAATGACGAGGTCGGCCGCGAACACCTTGCCGCGGCTCTTGACCGCCTGCGGCACGAGCTGGCTGACGTCGTTGCCGAGCATCAGGAAGCCGCGATCCGCCTGCGGAAAGACTTCGAACAGCGCATCGAGGATTCCGTGCGAGATACGGTCGAAGTCGCGGATGTTGACCAGCGCCTTGGAGACTTTGATGATTGCTTCGAGGCGCAGTGCGAGCCCTCGTTCGTCGATCGCCCTGGCCGGAAGGTCCGCCATCAGAAGCGACGTGCGCTCGTCGAATTTGTCCGGCCGGCCGCTGTCGGACATGTCGCGCAGCGAGAAGACCTGCGTGGCGTCGTCGGGCTCGTCCTTGCGTTTGCGGACGCCGAAGCGGAGCAGCGTCTGGCCGATGCGCACCTCGTCGCCATCCTGCATCGTCGCCGGAGCGGTCAGCAGCACGTCGTTCAGATAGGTGCCGTTGATCGAATGACGGTCTTCGAGCACGACGTTGGCACCGTCGAGGACGAATCCGCAATGATGCCGGCTGGTGTTCGGATCGGGCACGACGAGCGAGCAATCGGCGCTGCGGCCCGCGACGAGCGTGCGGGTGATCGGGACCACCTGGCCCGCGCGTCCACCGGTCAGAAAGAGCAACTCGTACACGCGACGCGTACGCTAGCAGCCGGAGCGCCTGACGCCAGCCCGCGGGCCACGAGGTCCCTGGGCTATTGCGCCCGGGCCGGGTGACGCGGATATTTCCGGTGTGATCGACGAGCTTTCCCAGACCGGGCTGTTCTCGCTGCTGCCGCCCGACGTGTTCGCTTCGATCCGCAGCGAGATCGCGCTCCTCGGCATCCCCGGCGGACACTGGCTGTTTCGCAAAGGTGACGAAGCCGACGGCCTCTACATCGTGCTGCGCGGTCGCCTGCGTTCGCTGTCGGACGACGGGCGCGTGCTCGGCGAAGTGCACTCGGGCGGCTACGTCGGCGAGATGGCGATGCTGACGGGAGCGCCGCGCTCGGCCAGCGTGGTGGCCGTGCGCGACAGCACGGTCGCGCGGCTGTCACGCAAAGGCTTCGACAAGATGGTCGCTGCGTGTCCGGCCAGCACGATGATGCTCGCCCGTACCGTCGCCGCGCGCGCGCAGTCCAACATCAACGTCGGCCTTCGCACCGATCCGTTCTCCACCGTCTGCCTGTTCACCGACCACACCGACGACGACGCGCTCGGGTTCGAGCGCCGGTTCCTCGCCGAGCTCCGCGGCATCGGTCCGACGGTCGACGTGGGACCGGAATCGCTGCCGAGCTCGCGCTGGAAGACTTCCGGTGGCGACCCGACGACCGAAACGCGCGCATGGCGCCTCATCGACACGACCTCGCGATCCACGATGCATGCGGAAGACGCCGCGTGGTTCGACGCCGTCGAGACCAGCTCACGGTTCGTCGTGTACCGGTGTCATCTCGACAATCCGGAGTGGACCGGACTTTGCCTGCGGCGCGCGGACCTCGTGCTGGTGGCGATTCGCCCGGACCAGGTTGCGTCGGTTGCGTCCGCGGTCGCGGCCACGCCCAAGGGCAACCTTGCCGCGACCGACGTCGTGCTGCTGCAGAAAAGCGAAGCGCTGGTCACTCCGGACCTGCGCGCGACGACGACGTTCCGGCATGTTCATCATGTGCGCTGCGGAAGCGCGCGCGACGTTGCGCGCACCGTCCGGCTGCTGGCCGGACGCGCAACAGGGCTTGCGTTCAGCGGCGGCGGACGGCGCGGAGCGGCGCATCTCGGCGCGCTCCGTGCGGTGCAGGAAAGCGGCATCGCGATCGACCTCGTGGCCGGCACCAGCGCCGGAGCGATCGTCGGCGCGATGGCGGCGCTCGAGATGGACTGGCGCGACGGGCTCCGGCACGTCCACCTGCTCGGGCGAATGCCTGCGTGGCGCGACGTCGGGCCGCCGATCATCGCGCTGCTGAGCGGACGCAGCCTGAGCAGCACGCTCCGCACCATCTTCGGCGACGTCCTGGTCGACGGTACGCCGATTCCGTTCCTTCCCGTCTGCGCGGCGGTCGAATGCGGCGAGGTGTTCGTGCCCGATCGCGGTCCGCTGTGGCTCGCGCTGCGCGCAAGCGCATCGCTGCCCGGGATCTTTCCGCCGGTTCCGTGGCGCCGCCGCCTGCTCATGGACGGAGCGCTCGTCAACAACCTGCCGGCCGACCTGCTGCGGCTTCGCTGTCCGGTCGGACGCGTCATCGCAAGCGACGTCGGCCTGCCGACACTGCGCACCGACTATCCGGAAGATCTTCACTCGACGTCGGGATGGAAGCTGCTGATGACACGCCTGCGCGGCCTCGAACGGCGCGACGAGCGCGCGAGTCTCGTCGATCTGCTGACCGGTGCGGCGTGCGCCGCGAGCACGCGCCATCTCGCGCTCATCCGTGACGGAATCGATTGCTACATCGCGCCGGCGATCGCCGACCACGCAATGCTGTCGCGCCGGCGAGGCCACGATATCGACGTCATGGTCGAACGGGGTTACAACGCCGCACGGCGCGCGCTCGACGAAGGCGGGTTCCGCGGCGAGGAGCTCTCTACTTCGTCGTCCAGATGACTTTGCAGCTCGCGACGGCGCTTCCGTAGTTGCGCTTGATCTGGCTCATGCATCCGGCAACCGCGCCGCCCTCGGCCTGACGCGGATCGCTGCCGCATACGCCCCACGTCACGCCGAAACCCGGAGCCCGCGCGACGGCGCAGTAGCCGCCCGGGCTGGTCGATGCGATTTCCTGGCACGACGTGTTCGACTGCCGGGTCTTCTCGCACGCGCTTTTCGCGCAGTCCCTCGCGGCCGACGGATCGGCGCGCCAGCAGGCACCCCATGCGCCGCCGCCGCGCTTGCCGTCGGTGGCCTCGGTAAAGACTGCCGCGTACGAACCGACGAGCGCCTTGGCCGGCGGCGGCGCGGGCGGCGGCTTGATCGCCGGCGGCGGTTTCCCGGCGCTCGCGATTTCGTCGTCTGCCGCAAGCCGGTCGGCAGCGTCGGCATCGGCCTTCGCGCGCGCGAGCGCTTTCGCGTCCGCGTCGGCTTTCGCCTTGGCAGCCTTCGCGTCGGCGTCTGCTTTGGCCTTCGCTGCCGCTTTGGCATCGGCTTCGGCTTTGGCTTCGCTCGCAGCTTTCGCGTCCGCGGCAGACTTGGCGTCGGCCGCGGCCTTCGCATCCGCGGCAGCTCTGGTTTCAGCCGCAGCCTTCGCTTCGGCGTCGCGCCGTGCTTCCGCGACGGCTTTGGCCTGCGCGTCGGACTTCGCCTGCTCGGCGGCGCGCGTCTCGGCCTCTGCCTTCATCTTCGCATCGATCTCGGCATGGGCCTGCGCGGCGGCCTTCGCATCAGCCTCGGCTTTGCTCTGCGCAGTGAGCTTCGCATCCGGCGCTGGCGGTGCGGGGACTGGTGCGACGCTCGGCGCCGCCGCGGCGGCATCGGCGCGGGCCTTTTCGTCTGCCGCCTTCAGTGCAGCGGCCATCTCCGCTTCGCTGGCGATCCTTTCGGCGTCGGGCTGCGCGACGGCGTCTTCGCGGACGGTCGCGGCGACCTCGCGCGGCCTCGAGGACGGCCGCGCAAACCAGCCTGCCAGCGCGGACAGCAGAACGATCGCGACGCCCGCGTAGACGAACGTCGTCCTGCGCTCGGAATCGGCCGAGCGTTTGCGCGCAGTCGAAGCCGTGACGGCTTCGGAGACGCGCGGGTCCCTCGGCAATGCGGAGGCCGGAACGTGGGCCGGAGGCGGCGGCACGAACACGGTCGCATCGTCGGCTCCGACTTCGCTGCGTGCGGCGGCCGGACGTGACGGTTGATCGACCGCGTGGCGCGCCGGCGGCGCCGCGGGCGGTGACGGAGTCTTGACGACGGTCGAAGCGCGCGCGGCGTCCTCGAACCGCTGGCAGAGCAGGATCGCCGCTTCGTAGTCGGCGAACGACTGCTCGTACGCGCCGCGACCGAACGCGCGCTCGGCCGATTCCATTTTCACTTCGAGATCCGACCACAGGAGTGGCGCGACGTCGGGGTTGCCCTGCAGCCGGGCGCTGCGCAGCGCTTCGTCGAGAAGCTCTTTGGCGTGCTCGGCCTGGCGGCGCTTCGGATCCGCGGCAGCCTCCGCCGCCGATCCCGCGCCGGAAGCGACCGGCTTTGCCGCCGCACCGTCGCTGCCTTTCTGTCCGGCGGCGACTTGTGCGCGACATTCTTCGAGCGATCGGCGGAACAGCTCACCGGCCTGCGTGAACAACTCGTGGGCTTCGCCGAAGAGCTCGCGAACGAATGCGGCAGCTCCGGCCGCGGCCTTTGCCTCCGCCGTCTCCCACGTTGCGGCTGCGCGCGCCGGTGCTCCCTCGGCCTGCGCATCGACGCGGATCGCGGTCATCTGCATGCGCGCCTGCTGCGCCGGCTTTCGCGAACGCCGCTCGTTCTGCAGGGCGGTTTCGGTCTCGCGCGAGAGCTTCTCGAACTCTTCCCTCACCTTTTCCGGCGTCGGGATTTCCTCGACCTGGCGAAGCAGCTCCTGACAGCGCACGTACGCTCGATCGGCGAACTGCCGGCGGATCTCTTCGAACAGCTTGTTCGCCTGCTGGACACGTTCGGCGACCTTGGCTTCCTCGGCAGCGCGGCGCTCCTGTTCGCGACGCTCGCGGGCTGCTTCCTCTGCGGCTGCGTACGCGTCGCTTGCAGCGTCGAACACCAGGAGCGATTCGGAGTAGCGCTCGGCGGCGAACACGCGGTCGGCTTCTGCGAGCCGCGACTCGGCGACGGCCCATTCTTCCGGCGCGAGCTTGAGCGCTTCCTTTCCTTCCGCGAGCTTCCTGGCTTCGAGGACCTGTTCGCGCGCGAGCTCCGCCTGCTGTTTTGCCCGCCGCGAGGCCTCCTGCTCGGACTGGAGAATCTTCGCATTGCGGCGAAGTGTCGTGATCCGTTCCTCGGCGTCGGTCGGTGCCGGAAGATCGGCCGCGCTCTGCACCAGCGCGAGGCATCGCGACGCGTCTTTGGCCTCGAGCGCTCGCGCCGCTTCGTCGAGCAGCTCGATGGATTTCGTGCGGCGGCGCTCGATCTCCTGTGATGCCTGCGCCTGCTCGAGCAGCAGGCGCACGGCTGCGTACTGCGGAATCTGTTCGACCACCGATTCGAGGTCGCGCACGGCATCGTCGAACCGGCGCGCCTCCATCGCCGCTTTTCCGCGCGCGACGACTTCGGCGGCCGCATCGAGCTTGCGGGAGCATTCCTTGAGAGCGTCGAGCCGCTCGCGCGCGGCCTTGATGCGCTGGTTGAGCGCACCGATCTGGGCCGGCGAGTCGGCGATCGCCGCCGGTCCTTCGAACGCGGGCCCGCCGAGCCTCGAGGTTACGGCGGTGTCGGCTTCGCGCACTTCGGCAACGAGCGCGGCAAGCTCGCCGCGCAGCCGCTGCGACTCTTCATGCAGACGCCGCTGCACCTGCTCGAGGTCGCTGCGCATCGCACGGAGGTCGGCGTAGCGCTCCTCCGGCGCCTTGCTCATGCCGCGCTCGACGACCGTCGCGAGCTCGGGAGGAATCAATGGATCGAGCTCGGTAAGTTTCGGCGGGCTTTCGGTGCGCAGCTGCTCGAGAAGATGGATCGGGTCTTCTCCGAGATATGGCGGACGGAAGCTGAGCATCTCGTAGAAGACTGCCGACAGGGAGAACTGGTCGGACCGTTCGTCGGCCCGACCGCGGACCTGTTCCGGCGACATGTAGCGCAGCGTGCCCATGATCAGGCCGGTACGCGTCATCGACGACGACGTCGCCATCTTGGCGATGCCGAAGTCGATGATCTTCACCGGCCCGGTACGCTGGAAGAAAATGTTTCCGGGCTTGATGTCGCGGTGGATCACGCCTTTTTCGTGCGCGTATCCGAGCGCATCGCAGAGCTGGATCATCAGCGAGACTTTCTCTTCGATCGGAAGCTCGGAGTGATCGGCGATCAGCCGCTTGAGCTCCTGGCCCTCGAGAAGCTCCATGACGATGTACAGCCGGTCGTCCTCTTCGCCCGAGTCGTAGATCGTGACGATGTTCGGATGGCTGAGGCCCGCGCACGACTGGGCTTCGGCAAAAAACCGCGTGCGCAGATCGTCGGTGAGCTCGACTTCCGGAGAGATGACCTTGAGCGCGACCATGCGGTTGAGCCGCGTGTCGCGTGCCTTGTAGACGGTTCCCATCCCGCCGCGGCCGATGCGCTCGACAATCTCGTATTTTCCGATCCGGTCTGGCATCGCGTGTCGGTTCTCTTCGGTGCGGATCGCCTCAGGCGCTGTAGCGGACGAGGATCGCGCTGATGTTGTCGCGGCCGCCGGCTTCGTTGGCTGCTGCGATCAGCTGCTGGCAAGCGGCGTTCAGGTCGCTCGCGTTCGAGGTGACGATGGCAAGGATCTGCTCATCGCTCAGCATGTTGGTCAGGCCGTCCGAGCACAGCAGCAGGATGTCGCCGTCGGCGAGCTCCTGCGTATTCACGTCGAAGTCGACGTCGTCCTGCGCGCCGAGCGCCTTGGTCAGCACGTGCTTCATGTTGACGGCGACGGTCACGTCGACCTTGTCGGCTCCCCACGGAAGGTTTGCCCAGGAGTCGTCGCGGCTGAGCTGTGTGATGGTTCCCTGGTGAAGCAGATAGAGCCGGCTGTCGCCGACATTGGCGTACGTGACGTACGGCCGGTTCGGTGCGATCAGTGCGACCGTGGCCGTCGTTCCCATGCCCGTGTAGTCGTCGGAAGAGGCCGCCTTGCGTGAAACGGCCCTGTTGGCGAGCTTGATCGCCGTGCGAAGCCGGTTGGCTTCCAGCGAGGAGCGGGTCTGGAACCCGTACGGCCACGTGATCTCGTCGTCCTCGTTCGACCTGCCGATGAAGCGGGCAATGCTCTCGAGAGCAAGCTGCGAGGCGACTTCCCCGGCTTTGTGTCCGCCCATTCCGTCGCAGACGACGAACAGGTTCTCGTCGACCAGGATGGAGTCCTCGTTGAGACTGCGTCGTTTGCCGACGTCGGTCAGGCCATAGGCAGCGATCATCAGGCGGTTCCTCCACACCGCGTAGCTGGCGGCGTCATCTGGCGTCCCCGAGGGCTTGCCGCCACTCGAACCCGGCCGATCCCATCCTCCGCGCCGGTCCGGACCGACGTCCTTCGGTCTCGACATCGCCGCGCCCTGCGCGGTTTCGCGGAACCGCAGAAGGTTACCACGCGGCCTGCACCGACAGAAGGGCGCCAGCCTTGCCGCGCGGCTCTCCGTGAGGAACGGGAACGGGGTCCTCTTGCCACGGCTCGCGTTCGCTGAACAGATCAGGGCGAACCTGGGTATCACGGATGCGAATCGTCGCCGCGGGCAGCACCGAGGCCGGAAACGGCAACAAGCCGAACGAGGATTACCTCGTTCTGGATCCCGCGCTGTCGCTCTACGTCGTCTGCGACGGAATCGGCGGCAAGGCTGCCGGCGAAGTGGCTGCGAAGGCCGCTGCGGAAGCGGCGCGGCAGTACGTGATCGAGCACCGCAATCTGCTCGAATGTGTCGACGGGAGTGCTTCGTCACGCGACGGGCTGCTGCGACTGGTCGACGAAGCCATCCAGTTCGCATGTCGTGAAGTCTTCCGCATCGCGACGTCCGACGCCGGACGCGCAGGCATGGGCACGACGCTGACCATGGTGCTCGTCGCCAGCGACTTCGGCGTGATGGGCCACGTCGGAGACTCGAGACTGTACCTGCACCGCGCCGGCCGCACCGATCAGCTGTCCGAAGATCACACCTACGCTGCCGAAGCGGTCAACCGCGGGCTGATGACGCTCGAGGAAGCCATGAGCGGTCCCTATGCGAAGGTGATCACCCGCGCCGTCGGCAACCAGTCGAGCGTACGCGCGGACACGCTGATCTTCGACATCCTGCCGGGCGATACGCTGCTGCTGTGTTCGCGCGGCATCCATCGGAACATCGGCGAAACGACCGGCCTCGCGGGGCTTCTCGGTGCAGACGACATCGAAAAGATTCCTTCGAAGCTTCGCGAGCAGGCGCGCACCGACGGATCGAAAAGCGACGCGACCTCCATCGTGCTGCGCGCGATCTCCGGTGAAGACGAGATCGTTCGCGACAGCGGTCGCGCAACCCAGGTGAACCTGAGGATCGACACGCTCCGGCGCGTCGTGATCTTCCGCCACCTCGACATGCGGGAAGTCTGCAAGGTGCTCAACGTGGTCCGGACCGAGGAAATCGAAGCCGGCAGGACCGTCATCCGCGAAGGCGAGCGAAGCGACGCGCTCTACGCGATCCTGCACGGCACGCTGCGCGTCGAGCGCGACGGGCACCTCGTGCGCACGATGACCGCCGGGGATCACTTCGGGGAGATGGCGCTGTTCAACAACAGGCCGCGCTCGGCCACCGTCCACGCGCAGACCGGGTGCGGGCTGCTCATGATGGAGCTGGCGCGCTTCCATGAGCTGCTTCGAACCGAGCCGGCGCTGTCGGTGAAGTTGTTGTGGTGTTTTGCGCAGGTTCTTTCGCTGCGTCTCGACGACGTGACCGGGATGCTCTACGACGATGCCGACGGACCTTCGGATGTTGCCGAGGAGCTGAGGCACGCGCCGTTTCCGGTCTGCGGGTAGAGCGGGCTCGCCGATCTCACGATCCCGTTTGTTCGCGGCCGTTCGTCAGTTCGCCGGTACGGTGAGCTCCGCCCTTATCTGTGCCTGCTCGTAGTAGTCGCTGGCCGCGCGTTCGGCCTCGATCGCCTTGGAAAAATTCTTCTCGCGCGCCAGCCGCAGCGCTTCGGTCTGCCGGGCGGATCCCTTGCCGAACAACTCCGCCGCGAACCGTTCCGCTCCTGAAGCGATCGCTTCCCGACGCCGCGCGCTGGTTTCGTCCATCGCTTCTTCGAGCTCCTGCTCGAGGGCAGCGACTTTCGTTGCGGCGGTCTTTGCGGCGGATCGGTAGTCGCTGGTCGCGCTGTCGAAGAATCTGGTCGCGCCCGGGAAATCCGACCGTTCGAGCGCAGCTGCCGCGAGAGCCTCGCTGCGGGCAGCTCTCGCGAACAGATCCCCGGCATGGATGTCGGCCTCGAGGCGGGATGCCTGCGAACGCGCGCTCAGCATGGCAGCCCGCGAGCTGCCGGCCTGGGCTTCGGCGCGAGCCTTCGCATTCTCGAGCTTCTTCGCCGCAGCTGCTTCGGCTTCGGCCTTCTTTGCGGCTTGCTCACGGGCAGCGGCGGCTTTTTCCGAAGCGAGCTTTGCGTCTGCGCTCGCCCTCGCGTCCGCAGCGGCTTTGGCTTCTGCAGCGGCTTTGGCTTCTGCAGCGGCTTTGGCTTCCGCAGCGGCTTTGGCGTCTGCAATTTCCTTGGCTTCTGCAGCTGCCTTGGCTTCTGCAATTGCCTTGGCCTCCGCAGCCGCGTTGGCATCAGCAATTGCCTTGGCCTCTGCGGCTGCCTTCGCTTGTGCGGCTGCATCGGCTTCGGCCGCTGCTTTCGCTTCTGCAGCTGCTCTCGCTTCCGCAGCTGCTTTCGCTTCTGCGGCCGCTCGCGCTGCGTCCGCTTCGCGTTCGGCGGCGCCGGCATCTGCCGGCTTCGGAGGCTCGGGCGTCTCGATCGGGCGAGCGGCGGGAACTCCGTCCGGAACGGTGCGCCGACCCGAAATCGCGAGAACGACGACGATCGCGGCCGAAGTCGCCGCGAGTGCGAATCCCCATCGTCTCCACGATGTCGATGCAAGGAACCCTCTCGCCCGCAGCAGAGCACGCGCCATCGCAAGCGGCGGCGAGCGGGGCGGAACGGCCGCTGCCCGCGCCTGTTTCGTCGCCCGGGCCACCGCGCGCAACTCTTCGAGCTCTGCAGCAAGCCCGTCAGGCGGAGGCAGCTCCGCGGCCTGTTCGATGATGCTCAGGCACAGCGACGCATCACCTTCGGCAAGGCATGCGCGCGCGTCGTCGATCAGCTTCCGCGCCAGGTTGTCGCGACGATCGTTCTCGGCCCCACTCGCCAGTTGCCGCTGGACGTCCTCGAGCTCCTTGCGCATGTGGGCGAGGTCCGGATAGCGGTCGGACGCTTCGCGCCTCATCGCACGTTCGACGATCGCAGCGAGCTGTTGCGGGACCGCCGGATTGAGCTCGCGAATCGGCTGAACGCTCTCCGAGCGAAGCTGCTCGAGCAGCTCGATCGGATCGTCGCCGGGATACGGAGGTCGCAGCGTCAGCATTTCGTAGCAGACCGCGCCGACCGAATACTGGTCGGAACGCGCATCGGCCTGTCCGCGAATCTGCTCGGGCGACATGTACTTGATCGTGCCCATGATCAGGCCGGTTCGCGTCGCCGAAGCGGACACGGCCATCTTCGCGATGCCGAAATCGATGATCTTGACCGACCGGTCGCCGAGGACGATGACGTTTCCCGGCTTGATGTCGCGATGAACGATGCCCTGCGCGTGCGCGTAGTGAAACGCATCGCAGAGCTGGATCATGATCGAGACTTTCTCGTCGAGATCGAGCTTGGCGCCGTCGGCCAGCAGGCGGGCGAGCTCCTGTCCGTCGAGGAGCTCCATGACGATGAAGACGCGCTCGCCCTCTTCGCCGACGTCGTAAATCGTGACGATGTTCTGGTGCCGCAGGCCGGCGCACGCCTGCGCCTCCGACATGAAGCGGACGCGAAGATCCTCGGTGATCTCGATGTCGGGCGAGATGACCTTGATTGCGACGTGCCGGTTCAGTCGCGTATCGCGCGCCCGGTAGACGGTGCCCATTCCGCCTCGGCCAATGCGCTCGAGGATCTCGTATTTGCCGATTTTTTCTGCAGCGACGGGGTCGGTACCGGTCGACTCAGCCATGGTCCGTCATCCGGTGTAGTGAACGAGGATCGCGCTGATGTTGTCGCGCCCGCCCGCAGCGTTCGCGGCAGCGATCAGATCGCGGCCTGCCACCTGCAGATCGGGGGTTTTCTTCGCGACGATCGTGAGGATCTCACGATCGGTCAACATGCTGGTCAGCCCGTCCGAACACAGCAGAAGGACATCTCCGCTGACCAGGTCGTGATCCTTGACGTCGAAGTCGAGCTCTTCGTGGGTTCCGAGCGCCTTGGTCAGAACGTGCTGCAGCGAGCCGGCTGTCGCGGTGTCCGCCCCATCCGGGCCGAACGCGGCGTTTGCCCAGGAATCGTCGCGGCTGAGCTGGGAGATCGAACCCGAACGAATCAGGTAGATGCGGCTGTCGCCGACGTTGGCATACGTGATCCGGGAGCATCTCTCGTCGACGTAGACTGCGGCAACGGTCGTTCCCATCCCCGCATGGACTACGGAGGCGCCGGCGAGCTTGCGAATCGCGCCGTTGGCGAGCCGGATCGCCGTCTTCAGGCATTCGTGCCGCGCGGCACCGTCGGTGTGACCGTCGATTCCTCTGGCCGTCTCGCTTTCGATGGTGTCGACGGCGAGGCGGGATGCGACTTCGCCGGCTTTGCGGCCGCCCATCCCGTCACAGACGAGAAACAGGCTCGCCGACGTCAGGATCGTATCTTCGTTCTGTTTCCGCTGGCGACCGACGTCGCTCAGCCCGTAGTACGAGATCATCCCGGACAATCTCCGCTCACGCGCCGAGGTTATGCGGCAAGGTTGCGCTCCAGGCAACCCCGTTGAATTCGCCGCACGCCGCGGATGACGACACCGGTCGTGACGACCGGGACCGCGAATTTCCGCTGACGCAGCGCGATCGGGGCGCTACGGAGAGCACGTCAACGTAACAACCTGTCCGACGGCCGCGCGCAGGATCTTCAGCGCATCGGTGGTCGTGATCTTCCCGTTGGCGTCGGTGTCGCACACCTTCACGCTGCACGTCACCTGCGCGACGGCAGCTTTCAGCGTGAACAACGCATCGCTGGTCTTCGGCAGCGCACCGGTCGAGTTGGTCGGTCTGCCGCACGGGATCTTCACGCACGCAACGCCGCAGTCTTCGCCCGGCGTGAACAGCGAGTTTCCGTCGTCACACTGCTCGCCGGCAGCAACGACTCCGTCTCCGCAGGTTCCCGTACCGGCATCGATCCGGTCCGGGTACGCGGCTCCTGCGCGTGTCAACGCGTCGAGCCCCTCGTCGGGAGCTCCGATCGCCGCTTCGTCTGCATCGACCGCGACGGCAAACGCGAACTTGCTGAGCACCGGAGGCAGGCCCTCGGGCGGCACGATCTCGCGCGTCGAGAGCCATTTACCGGATTCGAATCGCGGGAACGCCTGCCGATTGGCGACCGCTCCGCTTTCCGAGCTTTCGAACAGATACGCCGCCACACCCGGCGCTCCGACGAGAATGCGGTCGCCGCTGATATCGAGTGAAGCGCCGAAGCCATCGCCCTCGGCCGCGTTCTCGAATCGGAGAAGCTGCGCGGTGATCTCCCACTGCGAGTTGCTGCGTTCGATCACGTAGGCAGCACCCGCATCGTTCGCTGCGGTGTTGTCGTATGGCGCTCCGATCACGCCGGTATCACCGTCTACTCCGACGGCCGCGCCAAAACAGGCTCCACCGCCCGACTCCGCCGGTTCGGTTATCGTATCTTCGAGCGGCCACGCGCCGGCATTGCGGCGATAGGCGTAGACGGCGCCTTGCGCATCGCAACCGGAATCCGCCGTTTTGCCGGGTGCTCCGACGAGAATTTCACTGCCGGAAACATCCACACTGCGACCGAACCGGACGCCGCTCACCGGAGCATCCAGCCTCGCCGCCAGGTTCCACTGCGCTGCTTCGCGTTCGAACACCAGAGCGCAGTTGCCCGCCGGAGCACCGAGAACGATCGTGTCGCCGCTGATCGCCACGTCGCTGCCGAGCGCGGTGCACGTGCCGGTCGGATCCAGCAGCTTCTGCTGAAAGGTCCACGACTCCCCGATCCGCACGAACACCGATGCGCTTCCGAAGGAGCTCGTGCCGCCCACCGGTACGACATCGAACGGCGCGCCGACGACGATCGTGCTGGCGTCGACGTCGACCGATGCTCCGAAATCGAGGTCGCCGGTGGCATGCACGGAGTCCTGGAACGGCAACGCGACCGGAGTGGACTGGGTCTGCTCGACGAATCCATCACCCGACGGCACGAAAACGTGGACTCGACCCGAGCTGGAGCTTTCCGGGGCCGGTGCTCCGATCACCAGATACTCGTGGCTGAGCGCCATCGAAGCGCCGAACTCATCGCCGGCAAGCTGCTCCGCTGGTGCGATCGGACACGCAACCAGCGTGCCGCCGCTGAGATCGCCGCACGAGCCGATGTCTCCGCCGATCACGCTGCCGTGGACGACGGTCTGCTCGTCCGAGACCGTGGACACGCCTTCGCCGGTCACCGTCGATTCATTGACGATCAGCGAGCCTTTGATCGCGGTCAGCACCTTGACCGTAAGCTCCACGATCTGGCTTCCGCCTCCCGGGATGGAAACGAACGTCCAGCTGACGCGGTGGCCCGCATCGCACGTCGATTCGCAGACGCCGCCGACGAACGTTTTCCCGTCGGTGAACGAAGGAATCACGGTCTCGAGCTTCACGTTCTGGATCGGAAGGACGTTGCGATTGCGGATCGTGTACCGGTAGACGATCGTGTCTCCGGTAATCACAGCGTCGGGAGTCGCGTCGGTCTCCAGCTGCAGCGCAGCTTCCGTGGACTCGCTCGTCGTTTCCCCGGCAGTCGCGGACCGCAGCACTCCTCCGATCGTGCCGGTCGCGATTGCCGAAGCGGAGTGCAACGTGCCGGGAGCACTGCCGTCCGGCGGAAGGGCGAGGAACGTTCGCCTCGTCGCGGTGCCCGGGGCCAGGGTCGCGATCGGCCACGTGACCATTGGCACGGCGCCGCCGGTGATCTCGCCGCCGTGACTTGCCGAAAGGATCTGCGCGCCCTCCGGCGCGAATCCGCGCACCGAAAGGTTGTCGGCAAAACCGACGAGATCCGACTGATGGCTCACGGTCACCGTGTAACGGATTGCGCCGTCGGCTTCGGTCGACGGATCGAAATCGTCGTTGAGGGCGATCTCGAGATCCGGTGCGGCCTCGACCACCGTCACCTGCTCGTCGGTGATCGTGGAAACGTCGGTTCCGGTAATCGTGGCCCGGTTGCGCAGAATGGTGCCGTTGGCCGTGGAAAGAACCGTGACGACCATCCACACGGTACGGCTCTGCCCTGCCGGAATTGCCCCCAATGACCACGTGACACGGTTGCCCGCGTTGCACGTGCTGGCGCAGCTGCCGCCGCTGCTGATCCGCAGTCCGTCGGTGCTCCTCGGAATGATGGTTTCGAGCACCACGTTCTGGATCTCGAGGTCGCGGACATTGCTGACCGTGTAGCGGTACTCGAGCCGCGCGCCAACCCGGACCGGATCCGGATTGGCTTCGGTCTGCAGCCGCAGCGCCGGGCTCGCGGCCACGCTGGTCGTCTCTTCCGCAACCGCAGTCCGCTCGATCGTATTGATCGTGCCGGTCGCCGTTGCCGATGCGGCAAGCAGGGAGCCGGCCGGCGCGCCGCCCTCGGGTTTGACCCGAAACGACCTACGCATCGACGTGCCGGGTTTCAGCGTACCGATCGGCCACGAAACAACCGGAGCAATGCCATCGGTGACGACGCCGTTGTCGCTGACCGACACGATCTCCGAGCCGTCCGGAGCGAACGCACGAAGTGAAGTCGCGTCCGACGATTCCACGGAAGCGGACTGATGACTGACCGTCACGGTGTAGCTCAGCTCGCCCGCCGCGCCGGCCGACGGATCGAAGTTCTCGCTCATGGCCACGCCGAGATTCGGCTCGGACTCGACGACGACGGTCTGCTCGTCGGTGACGGTGGTGACCTCGCTGCCCGAGACCGTGATCTGGTTGCGAAGCAGCGTTCCTTTCGCGGTAGCCAGGACTCTGACGACCATCCAGAACGTGCGGGTCTGGTGAGCCGGCAGCGACGCGAGCAACCACGTGACCCGATGGCCTGCGTCGCAGGTCGATTCGCAGACGGATCCCGCGCTCAGCGTGACTCCGTCCGTCCTCGTCGGGATCACGGTTTCCAGCCTCACGTTGAGGATGTCGAGATCCGTGGTGTTGCCGACGGTGTATCGAAATTCGACTGTGCCGTTGACCGAAACCGGGTCCGGGCTCGCCTCGGTCTGGATCCGCAGCGACGGCTGCGACGACACGGTCGTCGTTTCCTCCGCGGCAGCCTCTCTTGGCGCGCCGGAGATGATGCCACTGGCACCGGCCACGGCAGTGAGGAGATCTCCGTCGACGAGGCCTGCTTCGGGAGCGATGCGGAACGTTCGCCGAACGGCGTTTCCAGGTTTGAGCGAGCCGATCGGCCACGAAACGGACGGCGTCGATCCGTCTGTAATCTCATTGTCGTCGCTGGCGGCAACGATCACCGCACCGTCGGGTGCAAATGCATGAAGCTCGGTTGCATCCGACGACACCACGGCGTCGGACTGGTGGCTCAGCGTGACCGAATACGTCAGTTGACCGTCGTCTCTGGCGGACGCATCGAAATCCTCCTTCAACGCCACGTTGAGCTGCGGCACGGTTTCGACGGCGACCGTCTGCTCGTCCGTCACGGTGGAGACGCCCTGCCCGCTGAGGATCACCTGATTGTTGATCAGCGTACCTCTCGGCGTGGTGGACAGGATCGTCACGATCATCCAGAGCGTGCGACTTTGATGGGGAGGGATCTTGTCGAGAGCCCACGACACGCGATTGCCGGCGTTGCAGGTGGAAGCGCAGGTTCCCCCGGCGCTGATGCGCAGGCCGTCGGTAAAGCTCGGAATGACCGTGTCGAGCTTGACCAGTTGTACGTCGAGGTCGGTAACGTTCGTGATCGTGTAGCGGAACTCGAGCTGCCCCAGGGTCGCCACCGGGTCCGGATTGGCTTCGATCTGCACACGAAGGGCCGGAGCTGTTGATATGCTCGTCGTCTCGTCCGCACTGGCCGATCTCTGGACGCCGGCGATCGTCCCGGTGGCACCGGCGCTCGCGCTGAGCAGCGTGCCGCCGGCAAGCCCCGGGGCCGGCGCGATCCGGAACGAGCGCCGAGTCGCGAAACCCGGTTTCAGGCTGGCGATCGACCACGAGACCATCGGCGAGTTTCCGCCGGTGATCAGGCCGTTGTCGCTCGCTTCGAGGATGGTCGCTCCGTTTGGAGCGAATGCATGCAGGTCGGTCTGGTCGGCGGATCCGACGAGATCCGACTGCTGACTCAAAGTGACGCCATAGATGATCTCTCCGCCGGAATCGGCCGGCGGATCGAAGTCGTCCTGGATCGACACGTTCAGCTGCGGTGTCGCTTCGACGACGACGCTTCGGTCGGCGGTCTGCGTCGACACGCCCGTGCCGCTGGCCGTGACGTGATTCGTGATCGACGTTCCGGTCGGCGTCGAGAGCACCGTGACGATCAATCGCAGCACGCGAGACTGACCGAAGGGAATCGTCCCGACGGACCAGGTGGCTTTGTCGCCGGCGTCGCAGGTCGAGACACACGTCGATGGAAGACTCAGCGTGGCTCCGTCGGTGTGCTCCGGAATCACGGTATCCACGACGACCGCCGGAATATCGGAATTCCCGGTGTTGCTGACGATGTAGCGATATTCGATGCGCCCGCCGCTCACGACCGGATCCGGAGAGGCCTCGATACTGAGCTGCAGCGCAGCGCTGCACGGGATTGCCGAGGAGGCCAGTATGAGCGCCGACATCAGCGGGCTCGCCGCCACGACGCGCAACGACCGCGACGGCCGGCACCGCGATCCCGGAAGATCGACTTGCAGCGGCACGTGGCCGCCGACCCGAGTACTGCTTGATTTCATACGAGGCTTCTCCGCATGACGTGTTGACCGACAAGTCCGAAGCGCACTGCGAGCATGCGTGCCCTGCAGAGCTCGCTTCCAGAGACAGCAGTTGTTCGAGGACGCGCAGACTTGATGGCGGCGACGCACCTGAATCAAACCTGAGATGTGGCCTTCGACACGCGCCGCTGGCTTTATCGGCGCATTTTGTCGGGCAAAGATTCAAACAGCGCAGAGCGCCAGGCTTGACCCTGCTGCGACCAGCATGGTATCGGCGCGTCCGTCGCGGAGTGAGTCGCGTCGCTTCAGAACCGGGGTTTCCTGGCTGCTCGCGCGACTCCACGCACCTTCGAATTCACCGAAAGGGGATCCAACAATGAAAAAGGCACGGGTTCTGATGCCGATCATATCGGCTCTGGTCTTGGCAAACGTCACCGCCGCTCGCGCAGGCGCCTATGGCGAGACAGGAACGGCCGAGGAGACGCCGCACGCTGCGCCGCCTGCCTCGCTGGTCGCCGACGAGGAGGAAGAAGGCTGGACGTTCGTCATCACGCCGCAGCTCTGGGCGCCGCACATCGACAGCGGCGGCTTTGCCGGTAACTCGAACCTGCAGACGGTTTCCAACGTGCTTGCCGCCAACGGCATTTCGGATGGACGCTTCAAGGGCGCGAACAGCGAGGCCGTCGACGACCTGGATCTTCAGTGGGGATTCCAGCTCGGAGCGAAGAAGGGCCGGTGGGCGATCGGATTGAGCTATCAGAGCTCCGACTTCGAGACCCGGACCGACATGGTCTACCACGGCACGGGGTTCTCGGATCCGAACGTCGGCTCGCTGTCACCGGGAGAGGTCGCCGCGCAGGAATTCGTCAACACGTCGCGCACCGACGTCGACTTTGCCATGAGCTACACGTTCCCGGACGTGGTGCCGAACAGGCTCGATCTTGCGGCGGGGCTCGGGCTCAAGATGATCTACGCGGATTCGGTCCGCTACTACTCGAACCTCAACCAGTTCGTCGCAACGGTCAATGCAATCCCGCCGCCGGGCCTCTACGACATCTGCCACGGTGGAAAGACCTGCGACGACGGCACCGGCGTTCCGGGCGCCGGAGAGAAATTCGACCAGCGCGTCAAATCCACCACGTGGATGTACGGCGCGACGATCCCGCTGACCGCAGTGCTGCATCTGACGGAAGATGCCAAGTGGCTGCTTCCCATCAGCGTCGCACCGTTCCTCGGCGCGGAGACACGCGACGACCACCACGTGATCTACAAGGTGAACCATGATGCCGCCGGCTTCGCGACGACCGTCGACCGGCAGGACGGCACGTTCTTCGCGTACGGCGTGACGGCCGACGCAAGGCTTTCATGGGCGCTGTCCGATTCGCTTTCGGCCTATCTCGGCATGCGCGTGCAGTACATGAACGGTGACAGCCCGAACAGCGACGCGTATCTTGCGTATGGTCCGCTTCTCGGCATCTCCGCCAGCTTCCACGCGGGCTGATCCGGCAGGACGAGGGGAATCGTCGCAGCTGCGGCGATTCCTCTCGCTTTCCCATCGCATGCGAACCGTTGCTTTCGCGTTGCTCGTCTCAGTCGCGGCAGTCTGCTGGGGATGTGCGCCGCGACAGGATTCGGCTGCGGAATTTGATCGCGGCGCGGCTTCGGTAGTTGCGGGCGGTGACCGGACAGTCGGCCACACGCGCCAGGCGCACCATCGTCACCGGTCGCACACCGTGCTCCCGCCGTTCTGACGCTCGTCAGAAGATCGGACTGCTCGTGCTTCGTTTGGTTTTCGGCCTGGTCTTCGCCTGAGCGGCGGCTTCCTCGTAGAACCGGATCGCAGCGCGCTGCTCGGCAATCGCGTCCTGCAGTTTGCCGTCGCGCGCGAGACGCCGCGATTCTTCCTGCTTGGCCCCACCCTTGCCGTAAAGATCCGAAGCGAACTTGCCCGCTCCGGCGTCGAGCGCTTCGGACCGTCGTGCGTTGGCCTCGCTGATCGTCCGCTCGAGATCGCGCCCGAGCGACGCAACTTTTTCGACGGCGCGGCTTGCCGCGGCGCGATAGTCTCTGGTCGCGTCGCCATACAGTCGGGCGGCTTTCGCGTAGTCCGACGCGGCGAGCGCGCTCGCCGCCTGGTTCTCGCTCGACGCTGCCTTCGACAGCAGGTCCGCAGCATACATTGCGGCTTTCGCACGCACGGCCTCCGACTTTGCGGACGACATGTCGTTGCGTGCGGACGTGGCGCTGCTTTGCGCAGCAGTCGCCGCCTCGCGAGCTTTCGCCGCTTTGTCTGCTTCGGCCTTTCCCGCTTTGTCAGCCTCAGCCTTTGCCGCTTTGTCAGCCTCAGCCTTTGCTGCTTTGTCAGCCTCGGCCTTTGCTGCTTTGTCAGCCTCAGCCTTTGCCGCTTTGTCTGCTTCAGCCTTTGCGGCTTTGTCTGCTTCCGCCTTCGCCGCTTTGTCTGCTTCGGCCTTCGCCGCTTTGTCTGCTTCCGCTCTCGCCGCCTTGTCTGCCTCGGCCTTTGCAGCAGCTTCGGCTCGTGCCTTCTCCGCTTCTGCTCGGGCTGCGGCTTCTGCACGCGCGGCGGCGTCGACTCGTTCCTTCTCGGCTCGTTCGGCATCTGCACGGGCGGCAGCGTCGGCTCGAGCCTTGTCGGCTTGCTCGCGTTCGGCTCGAGCGGAATCTTCGTCCCGCGGGGCCTTCTGCGCTTCGCTGCCCGGTGACGGCTGCGGCGACTGCGGCACTTCGCCGCTGCGCGGCTGCGGCATCGGAACCTCGCCGTCCGTCGCGGGCCGTCGCGACAGCATCACCGCGACTACAGCTGCAATCGCGAGCACGCCGGCTGCCAGTGCGACTCGAGTCCGGACCGGCAAAGCGAGCATGTTCCAGCGGGCGGCAGATGCCGGCTTCGAGACCGGCGCAGCATAGACAACGGTGCGATCTTCGGGTGCAGCTTTGCGCGCTTCGGTCGAGGCCGGCGCGGGATGGCGCAGCAGTGTGCGATCGTCGGGCATGGCACCGCCCACGATCGTGGCGTCGCCGCCGTCGCGTTTCGGCGGTCGGCGCGCGGCAGATTGCTGCTTGCGACGTTCCGCGTCGCGCGCCTCGGCTTCGCGCTTTCGCCGTTCGAGCTCGCGGCGGCGCTGGTCTTCTTCGTCGCGGCGACGCTGATCTTCCTCTTCGCGGCGACGCTGTTCTTCCTTCTCGCGGCGGCGCTGTTCTTCTTCGCGCTTGCGCCGCTGATCCTCCGCGCGCTTGCGTTCCTCGTCGGCGGCACGCCGGCGCTGGTCTTCCGCCTCGCGCCTGAGCCGTTCTTCGGCCTCGCGACGCTCGGCTTCCCTTGCCTCCGCCTCGCGGCGCTCGGCTTCCTTTGCCTCAGCCTCGCGGCGCTCTGCCTCGCGTCGCCTGGTTTCCCTGGCCTCTGCCTCGCGGCGTTCGGCTTCCCTCGCCTCGGCCTCGCGTCGTTCGAGCTCGAGCCGCCGGGCCTCCGCCTCCTTGCGCTGGCGTTCGGCCTCAACCTCGATCCGGTGCTGCTCCGCTTTCCTGGCTTCCTCGCGCCGCCGCTCGGCTTCCTCCGCCTCTCGCCGGAGCTGCTCCGCGACGTCCTTCGCAACCTGCTCGTAACCGGCGCCCGCTCTCACGAACGATGCCAGTGCATCCTTTGAGCGGCCGGCCGCGAGCGCGTTGCTGCCGTCGGCGGAAATTTTTTCGACTACGGCCCACGCGCCGGCTGCATGAGCCGGGGCTCCCGATCGTTCCGCCGCGTCGCGCGCCGCTTCCATCCGCGCGCGCGCGGTTTCGGCCTCGCGCCGAAGCCGCAGCTCTTCCTCGCGATGGGCAATCGCTTCCGCGCGCAACGATTCGATGGCCGCCTTCAGCTCGTCCGGAGGCGGAATCTCGGCGGCCTGCTCGAGAATGCTGAGGCAGAGCGCAACGTCTCCGTCGGCGAGCGCGGCGCGCGAATCGTCGATCAGCTTGCGGGCGAGCTCTTCACGGCGCTGCGACGCTTCGAGCTCGCGCGCGTCGGCGAGCAGCTTCTGCACGCCGGCATGCTCGGGAACCTCGGCAAGGATCGCTTCGAATCGCGCCACGGCGTCGACGGCCTTTCCGCTGCGCAGACATTCCTCTG
Organism: Candidatus Limnocylindrales bacterium; assembly: GCA_035571835.1. Lineage (NCBI taxonomy): Bacteria > Bacillati > Chloroflexota > Candidatus Limnocylindria > Candidatus Limnocylindrales > Candidatus Limnocylindrales bacterium. The sequence continues at coordinate 62,822 of DATNBU010000002.1, forward strand.
CCGTCCGGATGTCTTCGAGCAGCCCGTCCGCGCGCTCGATGCGGTGACGAATCTCGTCGAGGCGGCTTTCGATCTGCTGATCCCATCTCTGCAGAGTCGTCAGGCGCATCGTGCGCTCGCTGTCCGGCGGCAGGTCCGCAACGACCGCGCCGACCCGGCTGCCGTAGCGGCCGGCGAGCTCGCGGAATTCCTTCAGCCGGGGACCGAGAGAGCGGCGAAGGCGGTCGCTTTCGGAACGAAGATGCTGCTGTACGTCCTCGAGCTCGGTCTTCATCTCGCCGAGATCCGCGTAGCGCGCTGCGGCGTCGCGCTGGATGGACCGCTCGATGATGGCCGCCAGGTCCGCGGGAATCGCCGGGTCGAGCTCGCGCAGCGGCGGCACACGCTCCGAGCGAAGCTTCTCGAGAAGAGCGATCGGATCGTCACCGACGAACGGCGGGCGATAGGCGAGCATTTCGTAGCAGACCGCGCCCAGCGAGTACTGGTCCGACCGCGCATCGGCCCGCCCGCGGACCTGCTCGGGCGACATGTACTTGATCGTGCCCATGATCAGACCGGTGCGGGTGGCCGAAGCCGACTGCGTCATCTTCGCGATGCCGAAGTCGATGATCTTGACCGAGCCGTCGCGCTGGACGACGACGTTGCCGGGCTTGACGTCGCGATGGATGATGCCCTGCCTGTGCGCGTAGTGCAGCGCATCGCAGAGCTGCACCATGATCGAGACCTTGTCTTCGATATCGAGCGCGACGCGGTCGACGATGAGCTTCTTCAGCTCCTGGCCGTCGAGCAGCTCCATGACGATGAAGACCCGCTCGCCCTCCTCGCCCACGTCGTAGATCGTGACGATGTTCTGGTGCCGCAGTCCCGCGCACGCCTGTGCTTCGGAAATGAAACGCGTGCGCAGGTCGTCGGTGATCTCGATGTCGGGCGAGATGACTTTTACCGCGACGAAACGGTTGAGACGCGCGTCGCGCGCCTTGAAGACCGTTCCCATGCCGCCGCGGCCGATGCGCTCGACGATGTCGTATTTGCCGATCTTCTCAGACATCGGTCATCCGCATGCTGCGCATGGTGCGCACGGTGCGCGCTCGGCACGATGCCGGCACGTCATTCACCGAACCGCACCACGATTGCGCTGATGTTGTCGCGCCCGCCCGCGCGGTTGGCGGCGTCGATCAACTCCTGCGCGGCGCGTTCCGGATCGCCGCGCCTTGCGGTCACGATCGCCAGGATTTCCGCGTCCGCCACCATGCTCGTCAATCCATCGGAGCACAGCAGCAGCACGTCGCCATCGGCGAGCTCGTGAGTCCTGACCTCGAAATCCGGGTCTTCGTGCGTGCCGAGCGCCTTGGTGAGCACGTTCTGGAGCGAGCTGCGCGCCGCGCTGTCGACCTCGTCCGGACCGAAGGCAGCATTGATCCAGGAATCGTCGCGGCTGAGCTGGGCGATCGTGCCGTCACGGATGAGATAGATGCGGCTGTCGCCGACGTTCGCATACGAGACGCATTCCCTGTCTCGTTCGAACAGAGCTGCGGCGACGGTGGTACCCATGCCGGCGTTGTCACGGGAGTCGGCGGCGAGCCGTCGAATCTCGCTGTTTGCAACCTGGATCGCCGACTTGAGGCGCTGCGCAATTGCGGGGTCGCAAGCGCCCGAGCCGTCGCGGGGCTCGGCTCCGTCGAGCGAGATCTCGCCGCGGATCGTCTCGACGGCGATCCGCGAAGCGATCTCGCCAGCCTTGCGCCCGCCCATGCCGTCGCAGACGAGGAACAGGTCCGCGGAGGTCAGGATCGAATCTTCGTTCTGCTTTCTCTGCCTGCCGGCATCGGTCTTTCCGCAGTAGAAGATCATACAGGACTCGCCTTGCGCGAAACGCCGATCTTATGCGGTCGGCCGCAGGTCAGGCAACGTGAGCGGGCAGGCCCGCTCACTGCGCATAGCCGAGCGACTTGAGCGCGCTCTTGTTCACATCGGCCGCCTTGCCGGCAACAGGCGATTCGATCGCGCTCGCTTCCCGGTAGACGTTTCCGGCTGGATCCGCCGGCAGCGGATTCTGCTCGCCGGGATCGGCCGCGAGGTCGTAGCGATCCCAGCGCTCGCCGACAAGCCCGCGGCGGCTTCCGATCACCCGTTCCTGCTGGTCACGCGCGCTGCGCATCGTGCCGCCGTAGAGATTGCCGTAGCTGGTTGCGATGCGCCCGGGCGGCAGCGGTTTTCGAAGATCGAGCCCGTCTGCCTCCAGGCCGGCCAGCGCCTCGAGCGTCGGCGCAAGGTCGATCAGCGACGCGACGCCGGCGCGCTCGCCCGGCTCGATGCCGGGAGCGGCGATCACGAGCGGCACTTCGGTGACTTCCCGATGGTGCGAGTGACCGTGCTCGATTCCGCCGTGTTCCCAGAATTCCTCGCCGTGATCCGACGTCAGCACGACGACGCCCCGATTCAGCACGCCCTGTTCGTCGAGCACGTCCAGAAGGCGCATCACTTCGTGGTCGTTATAGGCAACCTCGTCGTCATAGGCTTTGCGAACCGCGACGCGGAACTCGGGACCGGTCACGCCTCCGGTGCGCAGCGCTTCTCCGGTGATCGACTGCAGCTTCGCGTTGGTCGAGTGCATGTACGGCATGTGCGGTCCGATCAGATGCACCCACAGATAAATCGAAGGTCCGTGCGAGCCGCGCAGCCATTCGATCGCCTGACTCGTAACGACGGCCGAGTCCTGAGCCGGCAATCCGGCCGGAGGTCCGGCTAGCGTCAATCGAAACGGCGGAACGCCGGCGAAATCGCGAAACGTCTGGAAGCCGCGTGCAAGGCCGGTCGAGCGCGTGATCCATGGATTGGCGGTGAACGCGGCCGTTGCGTAACCGCGCCGCGAAAGATTCTCGGCGAGTGTCGCGACCGACGGATCGATTCCCTGGCAGCCGGAATCGATCACGCAGTCGGCGCCGTGCGTCGTCACGCTTCGGCCCGTCTGGATCGATGCCACCGCCGGAAGCGTCCACGACGAGCTCGAGACGGTCGTCGTCCACCATGCTCCTTTCTGCGAGAGCCGTTTCCACGACTCCATCGACGGCGCGGCATCCGCGCGCAGCGTATCGATGCTGATCACGACGATCGGCGGGCCTCCGGGCCCAGCCGGCGCAGGACTCGAAGCGGCTCCTCGCAACTCGTAGGCGAGCTCGCTCGAAGAGTTGCCCGATGTTCGCGCTCCTCCAAAACCGGCCGAAATCTGGCCGCTCAACGTATCGAGGTCGAGCGCGCGATTTGCGATGGGAGAAGCGATCGCGAGCACGAGCGCGATCGCGAACGGCACGTCGAAGCGCTCACAGAAATCACGGATCAGCGATGTGACGAGAAGGACGATTCCAGCCAGATAAAACAGCTGCCAGCGAAGAGGCTCGGCCGGACCTGCCACGGCGAGACCGGAAAGGACCACGAGAAGGGACGGCCACAGAAGGGTGCGCTGCCACGGCTCGTCGGCAAGACGCCATTGCAGCGCGCCGAGACCCGCGAAAGCGATGCATTCGAGGGCCCATTGCCAGGCGGCCGGACCCGGACTCAGGCCGCGGCCGACGATCCACTCGCCGGCCGGCACCGCAAGCCATACCAGCATGTGAATCAGCAGCGAGCTTCGCCGCCGAACGTCTGTCGCGAGAGATTGCTGTGCCATTTCAACCCCGCTCGCGCCCCCCGCGCGCGTTTGACGGCATGATCAGAATTACAGAACCACGATGTCGAGGATAGCGACGCCGCGCGTCGTGCTGTTTGGGGGGAACGCCGCGTGAAAAGAAAATGACATGAAGTGTTGAACAAGGCCCAGCATCACGCCTATGGTTGCCCGCATGAAAACATTAATCGCCGCCGCATTTTCCGCATTTATTCTTACTCTGTTCTCAGCCGCACCGGTGCGCGCCCAGGAAGAGGAGCTGACTTGCGAGGACTACCGCTGCGAGTTCCAGGCCCGCCTCGAATCCGAGTGTCAATGCACCGAGCAGACCAACCACGGCCAGTGGGTCAGCTGCGTCACGCACGTCATCAAAGGCCTTACCGAGGAGGGCCTGCCCAAGAACTGCAAGGGCAAGCTCGTGCGTTGCGCCGCCAAGTCGGTCTGCGGAAAGCAGGACCGCGGCTTCGCCACCTGCACGAAGACCGAGTACGGCACCTGCGTGGACAGCATCTGTGATACCGACGGCGTGACAGCATGCGCGTCCAACACCGATTGCGTGGCGGGCACGACTTGCCACATCACCCGTCATTCGCAGGAGTGCACGGACAGCGGCGGGCTTCTCAACCTCACGCCGACCTGCTGCTCCAGCTGCACGGTCCAGTAGCCGGCATTCTTCCAGATACCTGTGGAACCTGTCTCGAGGCCGGCTTAGTCCGGCCTCGAGTCGTTTGAGGCGGCCGACTCGAAGGAAATCGGGGACCGACACGGATTTGTGAAAATCGGTGCCGGTCCCCGATTTCCCCGCCCCGAAGTGGTCGCTTCTCGTGCGCTGCCGTGGACAATGGCCGTCTCGATGCGCGCGGGAAGATCCTCCGGACGGCTTCGCCTGCTGACGCACATCGGTGCGTGGCTTCTCATGACCTGCGTCGCGGTCGGCATCCTTCGATCAACGATCCCTCCCGAAAACGTCGGGCCCGATTTCATCCAGTTCTGGACGGCGGCAACACTTCTCGTCCACCACGAGGATCCGTACGACCCGGGCCATCAGGCCGCCATCCAACGAAGTCTCGGCTGGAAGAAATCCGAAGAGGGACTCGGGCTTTACGACTTCATGCCGTACTACTATCCGCCCTGGCTCGGGCTCGCGTGCATCGCGCTGCTGCCGCTCGGATATCCGCTCGCGAAGATGACGTGGATCGTGCTCGCCGCCGATGCACTGATCGCCGGCGCGCTGCTACTGAAAGATACGATCCGCGGGCTGACCGCTGCGGTCGCCATTGGCGTCGTCGTGCTGTTCGGCTTTTCGATCAAATCGGTCGCGATGGGCCAGATTGCGCCGCTGGTGGTGTTTCTCGCTGCGCTTGCATGGTGGCTGCTCGACCGTCGTCGCGACGTCGCCGCGGGAGCAGCGCTCGCGCTGCTTACGATCAAACCGCAGCTTACGCTGCTCGCGATCGCGGCGCTGCTCGTGTGGTGCATGCGTCGGCGGCGCTGGCGCGTGGTGGGGATGTTTGCCGCGACGCTCGCCGCGCTCGGGGCCGTGAGCGCCGCCTTCTTTCCGGGCTGGCTTCGGTCCATGCTCTCGGCAACCACCGCAACTCCGATGCCGACGAAGTATTTTCCGGGCATCGGGACCACCTGGTATTCGGTCCTCGACGCGGTCGGCATTCACGGAATGAATCTCGTCATCGTCGCGGCGGTGACCGGCGCCGTCCTGATCGTTGCACTGATGGAGGCCGCTCTTCGAAAGGACACGACCCTCGAACACGTGATCGGCCTCGGCCTGATCGCACCGTTCTTCGTCGCACCTTACGCACGCGCATACGATTTCCCGGTGCTGCTCATTCCGGCGCTGGCGCTGATCGGCTCGAAGATGACCGCAATGTCGCGCGGGCTCATGATCGCATCGCTCACCGTGCTGACCGGCCTCCATATCGCGGCTGTGACGACCAACTGGGAACCGGCGATCGTCGGCGTACGGCGACCGGAGTTCACGTATTTCTGGATACCGCTTCTGATTGCGCTCGTGTGGCTGGCGTTCGGCGGCTCGCGGACGGCGAGCGAATCCGCCGCGCTCGAGTCGCAGCCGCTGCGATCGCGTGAAGCGTAACGACAACCGGCGGCAAGAGATCCGGCACGGATATCAGGAAGGGATATCAGGGAGGGATAACGCGATGAGCTCACCCAGCATTTCGATCGAAGGCGCCGTGCGCGCCGGCACATCGCTCGCAGCAGGCGACCTTAAAGCGCTGCCGGGCCAGGTCGCCGACGTGGCTCCGCTCGTCGCCGGTCGCAGCGGAACGGCCGTGCGCCTCGCGAGCGTGCTCGATGCAGCGGGCGTGGATTCATCCGCAACGTACCTGACGGTGGAGTCCGACGATGCGTCGTTTGCAGCGAGCGTTCCGCTGGATGCCGTGCGCGAGGCGGTCATCGTCTATGCGCTCGACGGCAAGCCGCTGCCGCGGGAGAAGGGCGGCCCGTTCCGGCTGCTCATTCCCGATGCCGCGCGATGCGGCGGCGCGGAGGTCGACAAATGCGCGAACGTGAAGAATGTCGGCGTGCTGCGCCTCGACGTCGGTCACGGCCATGACACGCGTCCGTCGACCAAGGCTGACCACGCGGCGATGCACAGGAAGCCGGGGCACGGGCATTCCGAATAGGCCCATCTGACGAAGAATGCCGCAGCCGCGTGCTCTCGCATCCGGTTCCATATACGACCGCTGCATTCGCGTTCGCGCGGACCCCGCGCAGGCGGCCTGGAACGTAACCAGGGTCTCGCGGCGAGATTTCGCTAACGCCCGCCCAACGATCGACAGAGCAAAGCCATTGGCAAAACCCAACTATTCTTTCGAGAAACGCAAAAGAGACCTGGCGAAGCAGCAGAAGAAAGAAGCCAAGCGCCAGAAGAAGTTGCTCGAGTCGGGTAAATCCGGGTCAGAATCCCAACCGGAAATCGAAGCCGAGCCGACCGCGGACGCCCCGCCGCCCGAAGAGAAAATCATTCCCTGACCCGAACCGGGCTTCCTCGCTCATCAAAGCCGAGGAAGCCCGATCGCCCGGGGTCAAACCTCAATCGCCCTGTCCTCTAGGGCACGCACGCACCGGCCATGCACGCCGACGCCGTTCCCGGGTTGCAGTCGCTGAAGGCTGCGCAATTCGTCTTGCAGGCCGTCGGACCGCACGCATACAGACCGCATGAAGACATCCCTCCGGGCACGCAGTTCCCCGCACCGTCACACTGGCTCGGCGCGGTCTGCGTAAACGAAGAACAGCTTCCTGCGCTGCAGACGGTGACGTTCGAGTAGAGCTCGCACGCGCTGCTGCCGTCGCAGAATCCGTCCGTGCCGCAGGTCGATGCGGACGTCATCGTGCATTCGAAGTCCGGATCGCTTCCGGCCTGGATCGGGCCGCACGCGCCGTTCATGCCGGCTCCTTTCTTGACGGCGCTGCAGGCGTCGCAGGTGCCGGTGCAGGTGCTGTTGCAGCAGAACGCGTCGACACAGTTGCTGGAGCTGCACTGCGCACCGCTCGAGCACGGACTTCCATTGCTGAGCAACGTTACGCAGATTCCGCCCGAGCACGTACCCGACGTGCAGTCGGATCCGCCGGCGCAGCCTTCGCCGTCCGGACACGTCGGACACGATCCGCCGCCGCAGTCCACGCCCGTTTCCGAACCGTTCTGCGACAAGTCGCTGCACGTCGGCGCGTCCGCGACCGGCGCGCACAGATAGCCGGTCGATTTGACCGTGATCGCGTGCGTTCCGAACTGATCGTCGAGACTGTCGGTGGGAGAAGACTTCGTGCACTTGGTCTTGTAGCAGAGGTACTTTTGCGCCTGCAGGCCCGCGGCGCTTCCGGGCGGCACGGGCGAGACGGCGCTCTTGGCAACGTCGACGCAGAGCAGCTTGGCCGGAACTTTCACCGTGCAACCGATGGAGGCCTGATAGGTGATGTCGGCCGGCGTGAGAGTGGCCGTGTAGCTGGTCTTCGCCAGTGCATCGCTGATCTTGAAGCACTGCAGATGGTCCGTAAGCGCCGCGGCCGAAACCGGCGACGCAGCCATCGACAGAAACGCTGCGACGCCGAGAAAGCGGATGAAGTTTTTCATGATTCCCTCCGTAGATGCCGCCAAGCGTGCGCAGCGCGGCGCATCATGAGCGCCAGCCCGTCTTGCGACAAGGGCCGCGACCTCGCGCACGAGCATCCGGGTGGGACTGCCGGGCTCAGAAATCGGGGACAGACACTGATTTCGCGAAATCGGTGTCTGTCCCCGATTTCAGAGCAGGAAGTTCCCGGTCCCCGACGCGACCGGCTTTGACGGATCATCCTGCCACGCAATCACGCGAACGTTCGCGATGCGCCGGCCGTGCTTTACGATCTCGGCCCTGCCCCGCGTATCGCGCGGCCCTGCCGAACGAAGGTAGTCGATGCTGAAGTTGATCGGACGCGCGACGCGATCCGAATCGACGACCTCGACGAGCTGCAGCAGCGCGGTCAGCTCGAGGAACGCACCGACCACGCCGCCGTGCACGGCCGGAAGCACGATGTTACCGACGAGGTCGGCGCGAAACGGCATCACGCAGACCAGGCCCGATCCGGTGTCTTCGACGCGCACGTCGAGAAAGCGGGCGTACGGGATGGCAGCCGCAGCCTGCGAAGCTTTCATTGCTCGCCCCTTGGAGCAGCATGCCCGCCCCGTGAAGCGCCATCGCCGTCGGCCTGTTCGGCGAGCCCGAGATCTTCGCGGCCCTTGCTCATGGCCTTCCACCACGAGTCGGGATGCAGCGGGCCGACCAGCATGAACGTCGCGAGCATGCTCGCGAACGGATCGGACGCATCGCGATCCCACGCGCTGCCGCGCACGAACGCCACGTTGTTGGTCAGCTTGTAGCATTCGGCCGTGGCGACCAGCTCGTGTCGCGGCGCGGCGGCGCGAAGGTAGTCGATGCGCAGGTCAAGTGTCGCGATGGTCTTGAACTCGGGCAGCGCGCACTGCACGGCGACGCCGCTTGCCTGGTCGAGCAGCGTCGTGATCACGCCGCCGAAGACCACGCCGCGAACCGGATCTCCGACCAGGTCTTCGTTCCACGGAAGCCGCATCGTCGCGCGGCACGGTCCGATCTCGACGACGCGGATGCCGAGCCGGATGCACTGCGGGATGTGCTCGACGAGCTCGTCGCGCGCGATCCCGAACATCGGCTCCATCGCGAAAACGCGGGCTCGCTCGGTCATGGGCGACGGCGCTATCCCGATCTCCGCAGCCCCGCAAGCGGAGCGCTGCAGCGGCCGTGCTCGAAAACATCCGGGCAGATGCGGGCCTCGCCTCATCGACGGCGCGTGCTATGGTCCGGCGCGCAGCAGCACCTGCCGCCTTCCGGGTCTCGCGGAAACGGCCTTCTGCTGCAGATCCTTCACGGACGCGCACGAAAAGTGCACGGAAAGCCGAGAGCTGCACGGAGACTGCCATGTCGTACGAATGTTTCACTGTCGAAATCCGCGACCACGTTGCCGAGCTCACGCTGTCACGACCCGACGCGTTCAACTCGATGATCCGGCCGTTCTGGAGCGAGCTTCCGGAGATCGTCCGGCGCCTCGACAAGGCCGGTTCGGCGCGCGCGATCGTGCTCGCATCGACCGGAAAGCATTTCACCGCCGGCATGGACCTTTCGGTTTTCGCGTCCGGGCCAGACATGGCCGGCAAGGAAACCGGCCGCGTGCGCGCGAACCTCATGCGCACGGTGCTGCACCTGCAGCAGACGTTTTCGTGCCTCGACGAAGCGCGCATTCCGGTGCTCGCCGCCGTGCAGGGCGGCTGCATCGGCGGCGGCGTCGACATGGTCTCGTCGTGCGACATGCGCTACGCCACGCGCGACGCGTTCTTCTGCATCCAGGAGATCAACATCGGCATGACCGCCGACGTCGGAACGTTCCCGCGCCTCGCCTACGTGATGCCTCAGGGAATCGTGCGAGAGCTCGCCTACACCGGCCGGCGTTTCCGCGCCGAGGAAGCGAAGGCCTGCGGCTTCGTCAACGAGGTCTTCGATTCGCACGACCAGATGCTCGACGCCGTGCGCGGCATCGCCGCCGATATCGCCGCACGCTCGCCGCTTGCGGTGTGGGGATCCAAGGAGATGCTCAACTACGGCCGTGACCATACGATCCAGGATTCGCTGCGCCAGATCGCCGTCTGGCAGACCGGCATGTTCCAGCCGGCCGACATGAAGGAAGCGTTCGCCGCCAAAGCCGAAAAGCGCGACCCGAGCTTCGACGACCTGCTGCCTGTCGAAGACGGGATCTGAGCGGCGCACGCGGAATCGGACACGGCGATGAAACGGCGGCTCAACCCGAACATCGAAGGCCTTTCGCAGTCGGCGATCCGCGCGATGACGATCGAGTGCACCAAAGTCGGCGGCATCAATCTCGCGCAGGGAATCTGCGATACGCCGGTGCCCGGCATCGTTGCCGAGTCGGTCGGACCGGCGATCGCCGGCGGGCGCAACACCTACAGCCGGTGCGAAGGCACCGACGAGCTTCGCTCGGCGCTTGCCGCAAAAATGGAGGAAGCCGGCGCCAGCTACGACCCGGAGACCGAGATCGTCGTGACGATCGGCGCGACCGGCGCGTTCCAGATCGCGGCGACCGCCCTTCTCGAACGCGGCGACGAGGTCGTCGTGTTCGAGCCGTTCTACGGCTACCACGTGAGCACGCTTCGCACTCTCGGACTGGTGCCGCGCTTCGTCGCGCTCTCACCTCCCGGCGCGGGCGGAAGCTGGCAGCTCGACGACGATGCGCTGCGAAGCGCGATCGGACCGCGCACGCGCGCGATCGTCGTCAACACGCCGTCCAATCCGTGCGGGAAGGTCTTTTCGCGCGATGAGCTCGTGCGTCTCGGTGCAGTCGCCGACCAGCACGACCTGTGGATCTTCACGGACGAAGTCTACGAGCACTTCATCTACGACGACCGCTCGCACACCAGCCCGGCGTCGCTTCCCGGGCTTCGCGAGCGCACGATCACGATGTCGTCGCTGTCGAAGACACTGTCGATCACCGGCTGGCGTCTCGGATGGATGGCGGCCGACCGGCGCTGGGCGAAGGCCTTCGCGCAGGTCAACGACCTCGTCTACGTGTGCGCGCCGACGCCGCTTCAGGTCGCAGCCGCCGCCGGACTTCGCGCGCTCGGACCGGATTACCGCACGCGCCTTGCCCGCGAGCATCAGAGCAAGCGCGACCGCCTGTGCGCGGCGCTGCGGATCGCAGGTCTCACGCCATACGTTCCCGAAGGCGCGTATTACGTGCTCGCCGACGCATCGATGCTTCCGGGCACGACCGGCATGGAGCGGGCAATGCACCTGCTCGCGAGAACGCGGCTTGCCACCGTGCCCGGCGATGCGTTCCACACGGGAGGCCGCGGGCACGACATGCTGCGCTTCTGTTTCGGGAAAACCGACGAGGACCTCGACGAGGCATGCGCGAGGCTCCGCGAGGCGCGGCTTTGATCCACGTCGCACCCGGCATCTCGATCTGCGAGGCCGAGCTCGGCGTCAGCTACGTGCGAAGCAGCGGGCCCGGCGGCCAGAACGTCAACAAGACCAGCACCAAGGCGGTCGTGCGCTGGAACGTGCGCGCATCGCGCGGGCTTCGCGACGACATCAAGGCGCGCTTCCTTGCGCGCTTCGCGTCGCGCATCACCGATGCCGGCGACGTGATCCTGACCAGCGACCGCTATCGCGACCAGCCGCGCAATCTCGAGGACTGCCTCGAAAAGCTCACGCGCATGCTTGCCGAGGTTGCGGTCGCGCCGGTGAGACGGCGGCCGACGCAGCCCGGCCGCGCCGCCCGCGAGCGCCGCATCCATGCGAAGAAGCAGCGCGGCAGCCTGAAATCGCTGCGCGGGCGCATCGACAACGACTAGCCGGGTGCAACCGGCGATCCCGGGCTACGCCGCGGATCTGCGCACACCTGTTCGCCGCACGTCCCGCGCTGGCGATTCCAGCAGGGCGAGAAGCGCCTGCGCCGCAGCCGGCGCACGGACCTTCGCGCCGTCGATGAAAAAGAGGAACACTTCGCGCGGCTGCGATGCGGGCTGCGGTGTCGAATCGACATAAGGCAGACCAGGAGGATTTCTCCCCGCGGCCCATTCCCGCGCTGCGGCGAGGCACGCCTCGAGCTCCTTCGCGGAGTACCCGGCCGGTTCCTCCTCGCGCGCATTGCGAAGCCGCGCGTAGACGAAATCGGCGGTGCAATCGGCGACGTGCGGATATTCCGGAGAGTCGCCGAAGACGACCGCCACTCCGGCCGTCCTTGCCATCGCGAGCAGTTCGGAATTGCGGAAGCTCTCGTGCCGGACTTCGAGCGCGTGGCGAAGCGCGATCCCGCGATACGCCTTCGGCAGCAGCGCGAGGAACGCACGGATCTCGGCGGGATCGAAACGCTTCGTCGGCATGAGCTGCCACAGGATCGGACCGAGCTTGTCGCCAAGCTCGGTGACGCCTTGCGCGAAGAAGCGCTCGACGGCCTCGCCCACTTCGGCGAGGTTTTTGCGATTCGTGCAGATCCGCGACGCCTTGACGGCGAACACGAATCCCGCAGGAACGCTTGCCGCCCACTTTGCAAAGCTGCCCGGCGGCTGCAGCCTGTGGTACGTCGCATTGATTTCGATCGCGGTGACGGCGCGGCTCGCAAACTCGAGCTCGCGCTCGTGCGCGAGGCCCTTCGGATAGAACGATCCGCGCCATGGCGGGTACGTCCAGCCGCCGATTCCGACGTGGATCGCCGCGTCGCGAGCCGCCGGCCGGCTGCGTGCGCCGCCGCTCAACGCGCGCTCCCGCGAACGACTCCGGGCTCGCGCACACGGAACGCCGCCGACTCGAACGCGACCAGCAGCAGTGCGCCCACCGCGTAACCGGCCAGCACATCGGTCGCCCAGTGCACTCCGAGATAGATGCGCGAAAGGCCGATGCCGAGGACCAGCGCCGCAGCTCCGGCGTAAAACGCCCAGCGCAGTCTCGGGACCAGGCGCGCGAGCACGATTGCCATCGCGCCGTAGGACGCGCTCGAGATCAGCGCGTGACCGCTCGGAAAGCTGTAGCTGAGCGGCGCCACGATCTCGAAGAACAGGTCGGGACGAGTCCGGTGAAAATGTGTCTTCAACAGCCAGTTCAGAAAGATCGACGTCGAGACGATCGCAATCAGCAGGAAACACAGCGCACGCGCCCTCTGCCACACCAGGACCGCCGCGAGCGTCGCGGCCAGAATGACGATCGCGCGAATCTCGCCGGCGACGGTAAAGGCCTTCATCACGCGATCCATGCCGTCGGAGTCGAGCTCGTGAACCCGAAGGCTCACGGCGCGGTCGAGCACGGTCGAGTGTCCCTCGCGAACGAAGTCCGCGATCTCGAGAAACGCGATGGCAGCGATCACGCCGAGGCCGAGTGCGACCACGGCTCGCACCGGAACGGACCGCTTGATCCGCTCGGCCGTTTCACCGACCGCCGCTTCGTCCGTGCGAACGGCCTTCGCGTCCGGGCGGCCGGTGCTCTTGCGAGGCATGTCGGCGGAAGCCATGGCTTCGTTCTTACAGGCCGCTGAGCGGGCTGTCGCGTACGCCGGGCTGATTTCTCGAAGATGCGCGGCCGAGTGGCACTCGACTGTGTTGACCTTGCCCGTCGTACCGGATGGAAAACCGCATATGAACGACCGGCATCGCGCCAGCTCCGACCGGCTTCGGGTGGTCGGCATTTACGGCTCCCCGTACAGCCGCAAGCTCGTCGCCGCGCTTCGCTACCGGCGCATACCGTATGCGTGGATCGTCAAGGATTCCGAAGAGGACCGCGGCCTGCCGAGGCCGCGCGTCTCGCTGCTGCCGCAATTGATCGACGGCGAAGGCGACGCGGCCACGGCGGTCACCGACTCGACGCCGATCCTTCGCGACCTCGACAGCAGATACGCGGAGCGCAGCGTTCGCCCCGGCGATCCGGTCGTCGCGCTCGTCGATGCGCTGCTCGAGGACTGGGGCGACGAGTGGCTGACACGGCCGATGTTCCATTATCGCTGGGCGTATGACGACGACATCCGCAAGGCATCGTCGATCCTTCCGCGCTGGTCGAAGCCGTCAAGGTCCGACGACGAGGTCCGCTTCGGCGGCGGGATGTTCGCCGAGCGCCAGATCGGAAGACTCGGCGTGGTCGGATCGAATTCGGTGACCGCTCCGCTGATCGAGGAAAGCTACCGGCGAAGCCTGCGCCTTTTGAGCGAGCACCTCGCTGCCCATCGCTTCCTGCTCGGCGCACGTCCGGCCACGTGCGATTTCGCCGTCTACGGACAGCTCACACAGCTTACCGGCTTTGATCCGACGCCGTCGGCGATCGCGCTCGAAACGGCGCCGCGCGTCGTCGCGTGGGTGCACTTCGTCGAGGATCTGTCCGGCCTCGAGCCGTCGCCCGACGACTGGGTCCGTCGCGACGCGCTGCCCGACACGCTGCGCACCCTGCTCGCCGAAACCGGGCGCGTGCATGTGCCATTCCTCCTCGCGAACGCCGCAGCGATCGATCGCGGCGAGACCGACGTGTCGTGCACGATCGACGGACGAACCTGGACGCAGCAGGTGTTTCCGTACCAGAGGAAATGCCTCGCGTGGCTGCGCCAGGAATACATGGCGCTCGGCCGCAGCGACCGCACGGACGCCGACCGGCTGCTTGCCGGCACCGGATGCGAGGCGCTGTTCGCATGACGGGCACCGCCGCGTACGAACCGTACACGCTCTACGTCTTCGACCTCTCGTACTTCAGCGGGAAAATGCAGGCGTACCTGCGCTACAAGGAGATTCCGCATCGCACGGTCGATGTGAGCTGGCGCGAGCTCGCGTCGCGCATCGCACCGAAGACCGGGCTCGTCGAAGTCCCGGTCGTCGAGCGCGCCGACGGCGTGTTCCTGCGTGACAGCACCGCGATGATCGAATGGTTCGAGCAGCGCTATCCGCACGCGCCGGTCCTTCCGGAGGATCCCGCTGCAAGGTTCGTGTGCCGCCTGCTCGAAGACTATGCCGATGAAGGCCTCTGGCGCCCGGCCCTGTATTACCGGTGGGCGTTCGACAAGGACGCGCTGCTCAATGCGCGTCGCTTTACCGAGGATTTTCTCTCGTATCCGCTGACGCCGAAGTTCGTCATGCGCCGCATGGCGCTGCGGCGGCAGCGCCAGACGTACATGCAGCACGATGGCGTGACCGCGGAGAACCGCGCCGACGTCGAGCGCCACTACCACGACGAGCTTCGCGACCTCGAAGCGATCTTCCGCGAGCGGCCGTTTCTCTTCGGCGCGCGCCCGAGCTTTGCGGATTTCGGGTATTTCGCGTCGATGTTCCGGCACTTCAGCATCGACCCCACGCCGGCCCGCATCATGCGCGACGAAGCGCCGGCCGTTTACGAGTGGGTCGCGCGCATGTGGAACGCCCGTGCATCGAAGATTGGAGACGCCGCGTGGACGCCGGCTCCGGACGGAGTGCCGCCCGGCATCGAGCCGCTGCTTGCGCGCGCCGCACGCCGCTATCTGCCGGTTCTTCATGCCAACGCGCGCGCAGTCGCCGACGGACAAACCCGGTTCGATGCGACAATCGACGGAAAGACCTATCCGAAGCTCGCCGCGGTCCGGTTCCAGGCGTGGCGTCGAAGCGTCCTGCAGAACGCGCTTGCCGAAGTGTCGTCGCCCGGCCTGCGGGAGGTGCTCGCGCGCACGGGCTGTCTCGAGATGCTCGAGAAAGACGGAGTGATCGACGCGAAGTATCCGGCCGGTACGCTCCTTCCGCTCTCGCAGCCGCGATCGATCGGGCTCGCGGATCGAATCCGCATGCAGCTTTTCGGCACTCCGCACCACGAAGAAGCGGGCACCGCCGGCCACTGATGCAGAAGATCGCCGCCACCGCGACCAACCTGTTTCCGCTCTGGGTGCTTGCCGCCGGGGTGGCGGCGCTCGTGCACCCTCCGCTGTTCGCGTGGTTCTCCGGATCGCTGATCGTCTGGGGCCTGGCGGTGATCATGCTCGGCATGGGCCTGACGCTGTCGCTCGATGATTTCCGGCGCGTCGGCGACATGCCGGGCGCCGTCGTTGCCGGTGTTGCCGCGCAGTACCTGATCATGCCGGTGCTCGGCTGGGCGAGCGCAACGCTCTTTGCGCTGCCGGCGCCGCTTGCCGTCGGCGTCATTCTCGTCGGCTGCTGCCCGGGCGGAACGGCGTCGAACGTGGTCTGCTACATCGCGCGCGCCAACGTCGCGCTGTCTGTCGTGCTGACTTCGATTTCGACGTTCGTTGCGATCGTCATGACGCCGCTTCTTACCCAGCTCCTCGCCGGTGCGCTCGTCGAGGTCGACGCGTGGGGGCTGTTCGTCAGCACGCTTCAGGTGATCCTGCTGCCGGTTGCCGCGGGCCTGGCGCTCAATCACCTCGCGCCGCGCGCGGTTGCCCGCATACTGCCGGCGGCTCCGCTGATCTCGGTCGCGGCGATCGTGCTGATCTGCGCGAGCATCATCGCGCAGAGCGCCGACGCGCTGCGGGCCTCCGGGCTGCAGCTTGCCGGAGCGGTCTTCACGCTCCATGCCGGCGGCTTCGCGCTCGGATACCTGTTCGGCAAAGTCTTCGGCTATGACGAGATGGTTTCGCGCACGATCTCGGTCGAAGTCGGCATGCAGAACTCGGGGCTCGGAGCGGTGCTCGCGCGCCGGCATTTCGCCGATCCTCTGACCGCACTTCCGGCTGCCATCTCGGCGACGTTCCACTCCGTGATCGGAAGCGCGCTCGCGGCATGGTGGCGACGCACGCCGTCATGAAGAGACAGCGAATTTTTCGGCGACAAAATGCACCTGCCCCCTTTTTGTCCGCGATACGCGTGATACGAAAGATCCACGATGGCTGATCCGGTATATCGCTCGCAGATCGACAGGTGGCTTCTCACGGTATTCGGCGTCTCGAGCGCCGTCAGCCTGCTCGCCGCGATCGGAATGTTTTTCATGGGCGCCACCGCGAGCACGCTGTTGATGGTTCCGATTCTGGTCGCCACGTTCGGCCTGCCGTGGTGGATCGTGCTGACGACCGACTACACGGTGACCAACTACAGCATCGAGATCCGCAGCGGCCCGTTCCACTGGTCGGTGCCGCTTCGCGACATCTCGCGGATGGAGTTCACGCGCAGCCCGCTGTCGAGCCCTGCGCTGTCGCTCGACCGGCTGCGCATCCAGTACACGGCCGGCAAGCTCATCATGATCTCTCCCGAGAATCGCGAGAAGTTCCTGGCCGACCTGCGAAGACGCGGCGTCCACGCCGAAGTGAGCCGCTGATCTCCGCAGCGCACCGGTCAGCCGGTCATACTTCCGGATTCTCCGGATACTTCTGGTAGTAGAAGATCGTCGTCTCGGGGGCGTCGCGGCAGTTCGAGCGGATCGAGTAGAGATCGCGCGGCAGCTTGAGATCTCCCTCCCACTGCCCCGAGGGAAGACGCCAGAACAGCACGCTCTGGGCGTCTTTCCCCCGCCATTTTCCCGAGAACATCTGCCGCAGCGGCTTGCCGTCCTTGTCCGTGGCCGGATCGGTTCCGACATCCAGATCGACGACGAACTCCTGTCCCATCGCATTCCAGCGAATTTCCACGACTTCGTGCGGCTTGCCGTCCGCCGCCGTTTCGGTTCGCCGATTCTCCGTGACGTGCACGACCTCGGTCTTCTCGGCGACTTGAGCGAACCACTTCGTCTCGCGCTCGCAGTCGGCCTTGGGAATATCCGAAGCCGCGAGAACGGGCGGCGCAGCCAGAATCGATCCTGCGATCAGCAACAAACTGCCCAGGCGCATCATCGGCCTCCTTTTCCGCACGTCACGGAGTCCTTCGCCGACCCGTTCTCCCGATGCCTGCGGTCAGTTGCCGCAGGCAGGCGGGTAGTCGATCGGAGAGCATACCGAATAGTCGAGCAGAGCGTTCGCGTCACTCGAATTCAGCGCTCCGAACGGCGGGAACACGTCGGCCAGGTGCGAATAGCTCACCGGATTTGCCTGCCCGACCGCCAGTTTCAACGCGATCAGCGCGTCCGTCGGATTGACGGGCTGGGGGCCGCCGTCCGGACACGGCACCGGGGAGATTTTCGCATCCGCGTTCACGTCTCCACAGTATATCGGCGTGCGGCAGGCTGCGGTCGCGTTCACTCTCGAATTCATGAGATTGACTGCACAAGTGGAATATTGCGGAACGGTCGAGTCGCCTACGACCGGTGACATCAGGGTCTTTGCATCGGGACAGCCCGTCGGCGCCGAGCAGCCCGGTCCCGGAACCGGCCCGTCGTGGCATGCGCCGAACACATGGCCCAGCTCATGAGCGAGTCGCGCGAAACGCGCATAGGCCGAGCCGGTGGTCTCGATGACCGCGGCCGAATTCGCCGAGCAGAGGCCTCCGGTTCGCGCGATTCCGGCGATCCTTCCGGATTCGGGCGGCGACTTGTGAAGCCCGGTTCGCGACACCAGAAGCGTCGCGATCCTGTCGCTGCCGTAGAACTGGCCGCCGAGGCACGACGATGAAGCCTTGCACGCGATCACCGACGAAAGCAGCAGCCCGCCATCGGTTTCGGTCGGGTTCGTGAATGGAGGCGACGGCAGGTTCTGGTGCAGCACGGCCCATCCGTGACTGAGCGCGACGCCATAGGACGAGACCTGCTGCTGCATCGCATTGGACGTTGCGTAGTGCATCGCAAAGATCTCATCCCCGATCACGTTGTCGTCCTGGCCGCGCGCGAGCCAGTAATCGCTGGCCGCGACGTAACGGACGTCGTACTTGACGATCTGGCCGTTGAGCACGACATGCCTCGGCGTGTCGTCTGCAGCGGATGGCGCATCCTCGTCGGCGGCGAGATCACCGCAGCCGGCGGGACGCAGAAACTCCTCGGTGTCGTCCTCGCGGAACACGTAGCTTGGGGCCTCGTCTTCGCCTTCGACGAGCTCGCGGTGTTCAGACGGATCGCTCCAGCCGGACGGTTCGAGCATGTAGGTCCCGCCTTGGAGCTCGATCCGACCGCCCCAGCCGTCGGACTCGGTCCTGTACAGCGTGACGAACGAGCTGCGGTCGCTGGTCTCGCGACCGACGTAAAACCGCGTGCCGTTGCGAACGACCGGCTGTGACTGCCACGAACCGTCGGGCAGCTGCTCGAGCACCGCGCCGTCGTCGAGCACCGGTTCGTACTCCGCCAGGCGAAGCCGCATGTCGCGGCCTTCGACCCGCACGCGCGCGTTCAGCATGCTGGTCGGCCCGAGAATTTCCTCGAGCCTCGGATCGACTCTCCGATCGACGGCATCTCCACGCGCCGCACGCAGGGCTTTCGATTGCGAAACCAGCTTCGCCCGCAGCACGTGCAGCGACGTCTGCGAGTAAGTCCGCGGCGTCGCCGAAACCGGCTGTGCATCGACCGCACGCGCGGTGGTCAATGCGATGGCAGCCAGGAATGAAGCATATTTCCGTTTGTTCATGGCCCGGATCCTCCTTGAATCGAGGACCGGGATACTGCCGTGCGAGGGCGCGCGGCAATGCACGCGATGTGATGATTGGTGTGCCGCTTGCGTCGTATCAGCGCGTCGGTCTCGACGTCATCGCGCTTTTCAATGGACTTTTTCGAAGTCGCGCAGCCGCAGAACCCAGCGCCACGGGAGCGCTTTCCATTCTGCAGTGAGCGATGCGACCTCGCTGCCGACGGTCACCTGCGTCGTCATCGTGCGCAGCGTGGCAGCCGAGAAATCGCCGTACGCGCGGACGCGGAAGACCACATATGACATGCCCTTGACGGGTTTCACCTCGACGCTGACTTTCCACAATCCTTCGCGCGAGCTCGCTTCTCCGAGAAAGCGCGCGCTCAGATCCCTGAAAGAATAGCGGCCTCCGCCGGTCGCGTTCGGATCGAGGTCGCCGACTCCGAGCGACGCGCGATAGATCGGCTGCTTCGCATTCGAGAGCTCGATCTCGAACCCGCTCGCGAGAGGATCGGGGGTTCCTTCGAGCAGGAATCGGCCATGGACCCAGAACATGTCCGGGGCATCGGGGCCGTGGAACTGGATCTCGGCAGGATCCGACCGCACCCGTTCGCAGAACTGGTCGTAGCGGCAGTCTTCGCCGCAGACCTTGCCGCGGCCGGAACCCTTGTTGCAATCGCGATCGAGGCAATCGACGGCGCCGTCGTGATCGTCGTCGAGCTGGTTGTTGCAGTCTTCATAGGTCCCGGCGCGCGCCGGAGGATCGCATTCCTCGAGACCGGTGACCTCGCGGTCGCCGCAGACGCAGCGCGAGAAATCGCTGATGCAGCCGTCGGCCGACTCGCTGCAGGTCTCGACGGAGCACACCGTTCCGTCATCGCGGCATCGCACCGGTTCGCCTTCCTGGCAGCCGGAGGACGCGTCGCAGGTCTCGCGACCGTCGCAGTATCGCCCATTGTCACACCGCGAATCCTCGACGCTGTGCATGCATTCGTCGCGCGCTTCGCTGCACCAGTCTTCGGTGCAGTCGATGCCGTCGTTGCAGGCAGGCGCGGCTGCAGTCTCGCAGCCGATCGCTGGATCGCAGGTCTCGCTGCCGGTGCAGAAAAGGCCGTCGTCGCACCTGGCCGCGCTCGGAGCATGATCGCAGGCGTTGGTCGCTTCATTGCAGCTGTCGACCGTGCACGCGACCGCGTCGCCGCAGGCTATCGCGACGCCGGCGCGGCACGCGCCGTCCGCGCAGACTTCGTTTCCGTTGCAAAACAGCCCGTCGTCACAGTCGCCGTCGGCGATGCAACCGATACAGGCATTGCCGGTTTCGTCGCAGACCGCAGCACCGGCGCAAGGGGGATTCCCGGATACGCAGCCGGCCGCCCCACAGACCTCCGCACCGTTGCAGAAGGAGCCGTCGTCGCAGGTGCCGTGCTCGGCCACGCGAACGCACCGGTCGTCCGCTTCGTCGCATGCATCCAGCGTGCATGCGACGCCGTCATTGCAGTCGCGAAGGATTCCCGCACGGCAACCGGCAGCGGGATCACACGCTTCGTCACCGTCGCAGAAAAGCCCGTCGTCGCACAGCGCGTCCGTCGGGGCGTGGTCACAGGCGTTCGCGCTTTCGTCGCAGTGGTCGATCGTGCACGCGATGCCGTCGTTGCACTGCGGCGCGGCGCCGCCGATGCATCCGTCGCTTTGGTCGCAACGCTCCGCGCCGGTGCAGAACAGGCCGTCGTCGCAGGCCGCATCGACAGGAGCATGCCCGCAGGAATCGGTGGCCTCGTCGCAGATGTCGTCGGTGCAGGCTACCCCGTCGCTGCAGTCCGGCGCCGACCCTTCGATGCAGCCGTTCGCCGCATCGCAAATCTCCAGGCCGTCGCAGGACAGATCGTCGTCGCACAGCGAATCGCGCGCGTCATGGACGCAGACGTCGTCGAGCTCGTCGCAGTCGTCGATGGTGCAGTCGACCGTATCGTCGCACGATCGGGCCTCGCTTCCGCCACAGAACCCGAGACTGTTGCAGCTTTCGCCGTCAGTACAGAACAAGCCGTCGTTGCAGGGAACGCCGCTCAGTGCCTTGTGCGAGCAGATACCCGGCACTTCACACTGGTCAGCGGTGCACGAATTGCCGTCGTCGCAATCGGCGTGTCTCGAGCACTCCGAGTACAGGATGCAGTCGTCCGGATCGGAGTTCGGCGACATCGATGGAAACGAGCAACTGTCGAGAATCCGCAGCGTGCTGCTCGTGATGCCGAAGTCGTCGAGATCGATCGCGCACAACAGCTCGCTGTCGAAAGGATATTCGTCTCCGGGTCCGTTGGACGCTGCCGGGCTGAACGGATCGGTGTCGGGATGGCGGACTTCGCACGCGGTGTTGTGCGCGCCGAAGATCTGCACGCTCGACATGCACCGGTCGGGCTTCGTGTCGATGCAACGGAAGAGGCGAACCATGCCGAGGAACGTCGGACCGCCGTCGTCGCCGCGCAGGGTCGCGCACACGGCATAGTTCACGAACGCGTCGTCATCCACGTTGAGGAGAAAGCAGATGTCGATCGTGTTGGCGCCGCCGGATTCGATCTCGTCGCTGTTCGTCAGCGCGTAAAGCTCGAACGGCGAGCCGTCGGCTTCTTCCACGCAGAACTCGGTGACGTCGCGCTGTCCGGGCCGATCGTTGGCGCCGCCGGTATCGACCTGGCAGCTTTCGGGAACGGGGTAGCCCTGCGCGCGGGCGCTGAAGACGGGGACCAACGTCGCGAGGGCCGCGACGATCGCGCAGCGTAGGACTCTGGAAACCCGACAGGCATCGGGCGCGGTTCGAGGGGATGTGAGAGTTTTCATTGGCGCTCCTTGCCTGTCCCTCCACAGACCGGATTTCCGGTTTACTTAGAATGAACTCAGCAAAGAGGATGCCACGGCGCTGCAACTGTCCGCGCGCGGGACGCTGCGCGGATTCTCATGATTGCCGCGCACTTGGAGGCGCCGGCCAACGCGGGAAAACCGCCGGAAGGTTTTCTCTGGGCGTCTCAGGCAGCTTTGGGAAGAACCGCGACGCCATGTTCCTGTTTTTGAAACCGCCGGTGCTGAGCCGGCGGCCGGGTCCCATCGAGGAAGTCGACTGCTTCTCGAGGCGGACCGGCGCGCGTCTACGATCGGAAGGGGCAAATAAAAAGCGCGCATCGACTGCTCGATGCGCGCCTGCCTGTCCCAGCGATCTCCCGCTTACGCGGTCAGTACAAGATGAGGTAGTACATCGCCAGGACTGCTGCGGCGATCGTGAAGGGTACGCCGACGACGAGCCACTCGAGTCGATGCGCAGCCTCGTCGTGGAACATGTCCGGCTGGTTCTCGTTCATTTTCGTGACGTTCATGTTGCACCTCTCTTCGCGCCCGACTTGACGCCGTTTGGCCGTACGCGTTCCAAAGCTAGGCAGCGCACGTCGGCTGTCAACCGCGAGCGTCCCTCACTTCGGTGCTGCGGTCGGGAACTGGTGAGTGCTAATTGACCAGCCTGGTCTTGAGCTCGCGCCCGCCTTTCGACCAGCTCGCTTCGAGAAACGGTACGCGCCACTCGCGATCGGCTGCGTCCTTCACGATGAAAAGAAACAACCCTGTGCGCTTGTCGCGCGATTGCTTCGTCCAGCTTACGAGGCCGCTTTCAAACGAATAGTCCGTCGCGGCGGGATCCGTGCTGAAATATTTGTACGAGATGTCGGGACCCTGAACCAGGCTCTCCGGAAGTACGCTCGTTTCCTCGGCGCTATCCGTATCGACGAAAATCGTCCGCACGGTTTTCAGCGGATACCCGGCTCCCACTGTGAGCGTCAGGTAGAGCGGGCCCGGATATGCGTCGATCGTTTTCCTCGCGTTCGCGCGTTCGGCTGCGGGAGAATCCAGGATCACGCGCACGGCGTCCGCCGACAGGCGCTGCTCGTCGGTTCGCGGATTCGAGAAGTCGCCTCTTGCTTCGAACTGCACCGTGGGAGCGCGAAAGATCTTGTCGAAGATCGGCAGGTCGGGAGCCGGAATGATCTTGGAGTCGTCGTCGAAAACCGACGTGCACCAGTCGTCCTCGCGATTGCGTTTGCAGGCCTCGTGGGCGTCCTCGAGCCGGGCGAGATAGCGCCGCAGCGTCGGCTTCATGTAGTTCGAGATGAGCTTCGCGTTGCCGTCGCTGATCAGCGGGCGAAGCTGGCTCGCCGGTTTCTCGAGATCCTCGATCAGGCTGAGCCTGGCGGACGCGCGCTTGTACTCTTCGGAGATCGCGATCAGCCGCTGATAGTCGAGCGGCTCTTCCACATACGCGGACTTGTCCCAGCCGAACTGCTCCATCGACGCCGACACGTACTCGACGGCCGCCGCGTTGCTCTCGCTGAACGACTTCAAGTACTCGGCCAGGCTCTTCTTGATCGAATCGAGCCCGGCATCGGTTGCGGCTTCGGCGATCACCACCGAATTGAGACCGCCGAGGCCGACGCCTCCGGTGCTGACGATGTCGACGCTGAGGCGTCCTTCCTTCGCGGACTTCTTCAGCTCCGAGTTGAACTGCTGCTGGACGGACGCCGAGATCGGGCCGTAAGCGGCCGATCCGCCGAGCGAGAGCTCGAGCGCGCGCTTGAGCTCGTCGGTGCGTGTGTTCAAGGTCAGGATCGCAGCAACCGAAGCACCACGGCGTTCGATGCTGACGAATTCGGTGCCACAGAACTTCGCGAAGTCGGCGGGGGAGCTCACGCGCCGTTTCGCGTCTTCGGTCAGTGAAGCCCCCGCTTTCAGACCCCAGCGTCCGAAATCCGTCGTCGCGTTGACGACGACGCGGACGCTGTGAGCATCGGTGGTTCGCGCAGTCGTCGCCTTGATGCCGCTGCTCGCCTTGGCGTCGAGGTAGGCTGCTTCGGCGCGCAATTCGTAACCGATCGACTCGTAGAGCGAGCGGTCGGACGTGACGTACGTTTGCGAGAACGTCGTCAGCGGCGGGCCCGGATCGAGACGGACAGGCACGAAGTCGATGCAGCCTTCCTTCGCCGCAAACAGGTCGTTCGGCGAGAAGCCCCTGCCCAGAGCCAGGGTCAGACGCGGGTGATACCGGTACGTGTCGGCAAATGCGTTGCCGCTGCCGGCAACCAGCACCAGGACGGCAACTGCAATTTGTGCGAGCACGAGCATCACGTTCCGGAGCGGGTCAGCCTTCCGCACCTTCGAGGCAGTGCCGGATCCAACGCGTCGTGATCTTCTCCGACAGCGAGTTCTGCCCGAGGCGGTCGCGCAGGCCCGCGAAGTCGACATGGTCGAGATCCTGGTCCTGGTTGAAGCACGAGAACACGTACGTCGTCTTGCCGGTGGCCGGATCGCGGTGCGGCTGCAGGCACTGCGCGCAGATCTCCTTCATCATGCACTGCATCGGCGAGTTGATGGAGCCGATTCCGCAGTGTCCGGGCTTGAGATACGGCGCGAGCAGCGTGTGCCGCGACTCTGCGACGGCTGCCATCATGCGATCCGATCCGATCGCGATGATGCGCGACGCATCCGCGAGCGACAGCGGCGCCGCGCCGAGCGCACCGGTCGCATACGCGTGCATCGCCTGCACGACGTTGCCGACGAACGTCTTGTCGCCGTCGCGCGTCGGCTCGAAGCCGGGCGCTTCGTCCGAGCACCAGATCACGATATCGGCTGCGTTCTCGATCTCCTCGACCTTGTAGCGGTCGATCGCCTTCTTGTAGGCAGCAAAGTAGATGACCTTCGTGCCGGCGCGGCGCAGCGCCTGGCCGATCGAGAACAGCACCGCATTGCCGAGACCGCCGCCCGCAAGGATTGCCGTCTGGCGCTCGATGATGTGTGTCGGAGCTCCCGTCGGTCCCATCAGCACCACCGGCTCGCCTTCGCGCAGCAGCGAGCACAGGCTCGATGAGCCGCCCATCTCGAGCGTGATGGTCGAAACCAGGCCCTTGTCGGGGTCGACCCACGCACCGGTGAGCGCGAGACCTTCCATCTGCAGCTTGGTGCCGCCGACTTCGGGCGCGAGCGTCTCGAAGTTCTGGAGCCGGTAGAACTGTCCCGGCTGGAATCGCCTTGCGGCAGCGGGCGCGCGCACCATCACTTCGATGATGGTCGGCGTCAGGCGGTCGACGCGCTCGACGGTCGGCCGGAACTCGTACGACATCCTCGCAAAGAACCCGCGTGCCGTTTCCGGCGAATTCGGCGGGCGCCGCGCGAGCACGCGGCTCACGACCGGATAACCCTGCTTGGCCGAGCCGAGCGCCTTGACGACGTTGCCGAAGAACGACGGATGCACGTCGCCGAAGAAGCTCACGAAACGCCCGTCGGGAAGCCGGCTGAGCAGCACGTCGGCGCGGTCCGGCTTGCTCAGCTGCATCGCAGGCTTGACGGGATTCCCGAGCTCGTCGCACGCGCGGAAGTATTTGCCGTCGAGCTGGAAGTGATCTTCGTCCTCGCGCGCGAGCACCGTGTTCGGCTGCGTGCCGGCGGCGACGAAGACCGTCCGAGCCGGGAGCCGGACTTCGCCTTCGGCCGCGACCCAGCGCCCGTCGGCGCTGTGCACCTGGCGCTTGAAGCGGATGGCTTCGACGCTGCGGTTCGCGTCGATGTCGATCGCAATCGGAGACAGGCATTCGGTAAAGATCGCGCCCTCCTCGAGCGCTTTCTCGACCTCTTCGTGATTGAGCGTGTACGACGGGCTGTCGATGAGGCGCCGGCGATACGCAATGGTCGCGCCGCCCCACGACTTGAGCAGCGCGGAAAGACGCGGCTCTTCGCCTGCAGCCTTGGCACGCGCACGCTCGGCACGGATGGCGGCGGCGTGCGCGAGGAACTCCTCGGCAACCGCGTTGTCGGACGCATCCCACCACTCGCGTACGGACGCCTCGCCGGATTTCTCGACGAGCTTCTCGTAGCGCTGCGCAAATTTTTCGACCTGCACCACGTAGTACGCAAGCGATTCGGTCGCGGTATCGATCGCGGTCAATCCGCCGCCGACCACGACGACCGGAAGCTGCATCTGCATGTTGGCGATCGATTCCGGCCTGGCCGCACCCGTAAGCTGCAGCGCCATCAGGAAGTCGGACGCGATGCGCACGCCGCGCGCGAGCCCGTTCGGGATGTCGAGCACGGTCGGCTTGCCGGCGCCGATGCAGATGGCCACGTGGTCGAAGCCGAAGCGCATCGCTTCATCGAGGGTGAGCGTGCTGCCGAAGCGCACGCCGCCGATCATCGAAAACGCCGCGCGCCGCTCGAGCAGCAGGCGGATGATCTTGAGGAAATTCTTGTCCCAGCGAACCGTGATGCCGTATTCGGCGACACCGCCGAAGCCGGCCATGACGCGGTCGCCGAGACGCTCGTACAGGCAGTCGACCTCGCGGATCGGCACGAACGGCGAGCGCGAGCCGTCGTGCCGCACGCCGCAGATCTCCTTCGGCAGCGGCTCGATCTTGAGCCCGTCGATCGCGACCACGGTGTGGCCGTCCTGCATCAGATGATGCGAGAGCCCGAAGCCGGCCGGGCCAAGGCCGACGACGAGAACCTTGCGGCCCGTCTCCTCCTTCGGAAGCGGGCGCTCGATGTTGAGCGGATTCCACTTGGTCAGCAGCGAGTAGATCTCGAAGCCCCACGGCAGCTCGAGCACGTCCTTTAACGTTCGCGTCTCGGCCTGCGGGATGTCGACCGGCTCCTGCTTCTGGTAGATGCACGACTTCATGCAGTCGTTGCAGATGCGGTGGCCGGTCGCGGCCGCCGTAGGATTGTCGACGGTGATGATCGCGAGCGCGCCGATCGCATGGCCTTCGACCTTGGCGGTGTGAAACTCGGAGATCTTCTCGCCGAGCGGACATCCGGCCAGGGTCACGCCGAATGCGGATTTCTTGTAAGCGCCGACGGCTTCTCCAGCCGCAGGCTTCTCGCGCAGCCCCTTCGAACAGGAATCCTTCTGCTGGTTGTGGCACCAGATGCAGTAGTTGGCCTGGTCGAGCGCACCCACCAGATCCGTGCCGCGATCGGTAAGATCGAAGCCTTCGCGATGGCGTTCGTACTCCGGATCGATCGAGTACGAAACCACGCCGTCTTTTTCCGCGCGCACGCCGTGGTGCATCAGGTGCATCGGATCGGTCTTCTTCGGCGTGTGGAAGAGCACGCCGTCCTTGTGGCGGGCGCGGCCGGCTTTCGAATGCAGCGCCCACGCCGCGTAGCGCGTCGCCGCATCGATGCTGCCCGCCCACGATTCGGCGCCGTTCAGCCAGTGCGTGAGTTGCCGGGCGAATGCCAGCTCGAACGCGTGCAGGTCGTCGCTGGGATCCTTCCCGACGGCCTCGCGGATCTCGACCGTGAGCGCGGCGCCGTCGAACGCCGACGCTTCCGCCGGAGAAACCTGGCTGACCGGCTTGCGCTGCACGAACTGACGCTTGATCTCGAAGAGCGGGACGAGATCGAGATGGCGCTGGCGAAGAGCAGCGAGCTCGGCCTGGATGCCGAACAGCTCGCCGACGAAGTCGTCGAGATACGGAGCCAGCGCGAGCAGCAGCGCCGATTCTTCCTTGGCCGGCAGCGAGGACGGGTTGTCGCGCGCGGCGCGCAGGCGGGCTGCGACGCCGGCGTCCGCGCTTTCGAGCCGCGTCAGGAACTCCGAATCGAGACGGACGAGTCCGCTGCGGTTGTAGAGGTCGTCAAAGGACAGGCCAAAGGCCAGGTCGAGTCTGTCGGGCATCGTCCGGAATCCTCGCCACGGCCGTGGCTGCGAGGCGGCGTGGGACCGTGCCTGTACGGCAGCTTCGCAACGTCTTCAACCAACGCTGCCGCGGCGGGACGAGCCGTCGTGCGCTGCTCAGCGCGCCGGTGTCACGATTTTTTCTTTCCGCTGGCGACGATCGCCTCGGCGATCTCGCTGCTGAGCCTTGCCAGCACGCGGCTGTGTGCGGCAGCCAGCGCGTCGTAGCCCGGCGTGCTTACGGACTCTTCGGCGACGGTGTGGCCCGAGCGCGCGACTCCGGCGACAGCCGTCGGCGTAACCGTCCACAGCGCATCCACGGTGACTGCTTTTCCGGGAATCGAGTCGAAACGCTGCACGTTGAGAATCACCCGATGCGTTGCGCGGAAGTTCGCGACCGGAGCGACCGCGACATCGTGGGTCGCCAGCAGCACCGCGAGGTTTCCTGCCACCGTACGCGCGATGCCGTCGCCGAGCGGCGCGGCCCAGCAGTTGAGCTCGTCGATCGCGATCTGATTCGGGGCGATCTGCACGACGAACTGCGGGCGGTCGACCGACGGCGGAATCTCGACGGGACCGACGAGGATCGAGTAGTGCGCGGCCGGCGCCGGTCCCGGCGTCGCGAGCGAAGCCAGCGTGTAGAACTGCGTCGTCGCCGACGAGCACCCGATCGCGGCGAATGCCAGCAGCGAATACGCCAGTTTGTTCCTGATCACTTGGAATCCTCCGTCTTGCCGCGAATGAGCGACTCGGGATGGCGTGCGAGATAGTCGGTGAGCACGCGTATCGACCGCGCCGCCTGGGCCACTTCCTGGAGCGTGTTGGTGAGGTCGGCATTGAACGCCGAATTCGGCTCGAGCATCTTGTTGGTGCTGTCGAGCGTGCCTTGCGCGCTCGACACTGCACCGCGCGCGCCGACCAGCGTCCTGTTGAGCTCGGCGACTGCTTTCTGAACGTCGCTGCCGATCGCATCGAGGGGCAGCCGGTCGACCTTGTCGATGATGCGGCCGACGCTGGCTTCCATCGCATCGAACGCGCCGGGCATCGTCGGCAGCTGCACCGGTTGCTGCGACCAGTCGAGCTTGACCGGCGGCGCGTCGGTGAACGTGTCGAACGCGATATACATCGCGCCGGTGAGCAGGCTGCCGCTTCGAAGCTGCGCCCGCACTCCATGCGAAATGAGGTTGTCCATCAGCCTCTGCCGGACGGCGGCGACGTCGGTTCCGGCCGGCAGGTCGGTGATCGCGACTCCGAGCCGCTGGACATCGAGGCGGATCGTGACCGGCACCGAGAATTCGAAAGTCTCGGCGTTCAGGCGCGCGTCGAGCGAGACGACCTCGCCGATCGGCATGCCGTGAAACTCCACCGGCGCACCGGCTGCAAGGCCGCGCACCGATTGCGTGAAGATGAGCTGATAGGTCTGCGGATCGTGAGCAGGCGGACGAAACGCGGCGGCACGATCGTCGTAGAGCGAGAAGACCGTGTCCTCTGCAGCCTCCTCGCGCACGGCCCCGTCCGCCGGGGTTTCGAAGGCGATTCCGCCGATCAACACCGAGAGCAGTGACTGGGTCTGAACCGACAGTCCGGACGCCGAAAGCGACACATCGACGCCGCTCGCGTTCCAGAAGCGGGTGTTGGCATTGACGTACTGGTCGTACGGCGCATTGACGTAGATCCGGACGATCATCGTCTGGCCGTCCTTGTCGAGCTCGTACGAAGCCACCTGCCCGACTTCGAGCCGCCGGTAGAACAGCGGGACGCCGGTATCGAGCGAGCCGAGGTCCGGAGTCTTCAGCGTGAAGAAGCGGCCCGGCACGTCGGCGTACACGACCGGCGGCGACTTGAGCGCGACGAAATGCTTCTCCTTCTTGCCTCTCTGGCTGCCGCGGCCGAAGTCGAGGGCGATGTAGGATCCGGAGATGAGCGTGCTGAGCCCGCTCACGTTGGCGCCGGAGATGCGCGGCTTCACTACCCAGAACCGCGTATCGTCGAACAGAAACTTCTCGCTGCCGGGCTCCATCTTTGCGGTGCCGCGCACCAGATGCTCGTCGCCCTCGAGAGCCACGCTGTCGAGCGTCCCGACCTCCACTCCCTTGAACTTGATCTTGGTCTTGCCGGCCTCGAGGCCGTCGCCGGTCCGGAAATCGATGGTGATCGTGGGCCCCTCGCTCATGATGCGTGTGACGGCAACCCACGCACCGAGCGCCATGGCTACGATCGGTACGATCCATACGGCCGACAGCCGCGTGCGCTTCTTCGGAACCGCGCGGGCTTCGGGCATCTCGGACGATTCGGGCAGGAAAGGATCAGCCATCAAAGACCTCGAGGGTTGGAGGAATCCCAGATCAGTCGCGGGTCGAACGATTCCACGGCCAGCATCGTCAGGACGACCACGGCCGAGAAAAAGAACACGCCGGGAGCCGGTCCCACCGACATCAGCGGCTGCAATTGCACGAGCGCCGCCGTGAACGCCGCGACGAAGACATCGACCATCGACCAGCGGCCGATCAGGTCGACGATGCGATACAGGCGCGTGCGCTGCTCGTTGTTCTCGACCGATCCTCGCCGCACGCTGATCACGAGAAAGACGAGCGCGAGGATCTTCGCGCTCGGGATCATGATGCTCGCGAACAGGACGATCAGCGACAGCGGCCAGCCGGTGGGTGACCAGAGCAGCACGACTCCCTGCAGGATGGTGTCGGTCTCGGTGCCGGTCGCCGTAGTCGTCGTCATGACCGGCAGAACATTGGCGGGGATGTAGCAGACGGCGGCAGCAATCAGGAAAGCGATGGTGCGCTGGAGGCTGTCGCGCTTGCGGAACTCGACGTGCGCGCCGCAGCGAGGACAGTGGCCTTCGGCCGCGCCGCCGGGCGCACGCGACAGCAGGCCGCAGCCTTCGCAGCTGTGCAGCCCGTGAGCCATCGCCGAAGTGCCGGCGACGTTCATGATACGACCCGGACCGCCGCAGCGGGCACGTGGTCCGGTTGCTCGCGATTCGCCCACTCGACCCGGTCCCACACGTCGCGCGAATCGAAGTTGGCCTGGATGGCGGCGAACAGCAGCACCAGAAAGCCGAGCGCGAAAAGCGCCAGTCCCGGAATCACGGTCGCGAGCTCGGCGATCTTGATCAGCGCGACCAGCACGCCGAGCAGCATGACCTCGATCATGCTCCAGGTGCGCGTGAACGGATGATGACGAAGCAGAGTGCCGACCCAGTGCGGAGGACGCGGCTTGTGGGCGGCAAGGATGATGATGAGCATCATCCCGATCTGCAGGGCCGGCGCGACGACGGCGGCGAACATCACGAGCATCGCGACGATCTTTTCGTTGTCGCGCCAGAGCTGCATCGCGCCGCCGAACACGGTCGTCGAGGCGTGGTGACCCACCGCCGACAGGCTCAGCATCGGGACAGAGTTGGCGACCACGTACGTGAGCATGGCCGCGAGCGTCAGTGCGAGGGTACGATTGAGGGAATCGTCCCGCCTGCGCCACAGCTCCCGGTCGCAGCGCGGGCAGCGCGCCGATCCGCCCGGTTCGACGTCGGGCAGGCGCTGCACGAGGTCGCATTGCAGGCAGGCGAGCAGCCTCGGATCGCGAAGGGGCTCATTGTACATGGCAGCGCATACAAGCATTCGCGCCCATTTGAGAAAACCCGCCCCCCGCCGGAGAACAGCGAACGCGAACAAGGAGCATTTATGGACCTTCTCATCGTGCGCCATGCGATTGCCGTCGAGCACACGGACTGGAAAGGACGACCGGACGGCGAGCGGCCTCTGACCGACAAAGGCCGCGACCTGATGAAGCGAAACGCGGCTGGTCTCGCGGTCGCGTTTCCAAACCTGGATCTCATCGCAACGAGCCCGCTCGTGCGTGCGGCCCAGACCGCGGCGGTGCTGAAGGGCGCCTACAAAAACGCCAGAGTGGAAGAAGTCCCGGCGCTCACGTCGGGAGCCGAGAAAGGCGAGATCGCTGCGTGGCTGAAAAAGCGGCAGCCGGTGCAGCAGGAGAGCGAACAGGCTGCGGCAGCCGCGCATCAATCCGGCCAGCGTATTGCGCTCGTCGGCCACGAACCCGACCTGGGGCAGCTGATCTCATGGTTGATCACCGGCCAGACCAGGACTCCGTTCGAGATGCGAAAAGGCGGCGCATGCCTGCTCCGGTTGACCGAGCCTCCGGGCCCGGGCAGCGCCGTGCTGCGATGGTTCCTTCCGCCGTCGCTGCTGCGAAAGCTCGGGCGCTGACGGAAAACATCGCGCCGGCGGATGCCGGCTGGATCGCACAACGTCGCTCGATCTCGCGCGGGCTGGCGCGGTGCACGAAGTCGTGCGAGCGGGTTGCTTTCTCTCGCGTCCTCGTCAGGAAATCGCGTCGAACCGACTTCCCCCAGCCTGAGGATCCGACATGAGCTCGACCGCCCAAACGAATCCGATCTCACCGAGCGAGCTCGAGCGGCTCTGCATCGACACGATCCGCACGCTCGCAATGGATGCTGTCCAGAAAGCCGACTCGGGCCACCCGGGAACGCCGATGGCGCTCGCCCCGGCGGCGTACGTGCTGTGGTCGAAGATCCTTCGCTACGATCCGAAGAATCCGCTGTGGCCGGACCGCGACCGTTTCGTACTGTCGTGCGGTCACGCGTCGATGCTGCTGTATTCGGTGCTCTATCTGACCGGTTACGAGATCTCGCTCGACGACATCAAGAGCTTCCGCCAGCTCGATTCGAAGACGCCGGGACATCCGGAACGCGGAATGACGCCCGGCGTGGAAGTCACCACCGGGCCGCTCGGCCAGGGCGTCGGCAATGCCGTCGGAATGGCGATCGCCGAACGACTGCTCGCGAAGCGCTTCAACCGCCCCGGTCATGCGATCGTCGACCATCGCACGTGGGCGTTCTGCAGCGACGGCGACCTGATGGAAGGCGTCTCGTGTGAAGCCGTCTCGCTTGCCGGACATCTGCAGCTCGGAAAGCTCGGCCTTCTCTACGACGACAACCACATCACGATCGAAGGCGACACCGCGCTCGCGTTCAACGAAGACGTCGGCAAGCGCTTCGAGGCCTGCGGCTGGCACGTCACGCACGTCGCCGATGCCAACGATACGGCAGCGCTCGAGCGCGCGTACCGGGAGTGCGAGGCCGAAACGACGCGCCCGTCGCTCATCATCTCGCGTTCGCAGATCGGATTCCCGGCGCCCAAGCTGATGGGCAAGGCCGAGGCGCATGGTGCGCCTCTCGGCAAAGACGAAGTTCGTGCGACCAAGGAAGTGCTCGGCTGGAATCCGGACGTCGACTTTGCCGTTCCGGAGCAGTCGCTCGCCGAATGGAGACGCGCGGCCGCCGAAAGCGCCGGACACAGCGCCGACTGGAAGCGACGCTTCGATGTGTATGCGCGCGAGTTTCCCGATCTTGCCCGTGAGCTCACCGACGGATTCGCGGGCGTGCTTCCCGCCGGCTGGGATGCCGCCATTCCGACGTTCAAGCCGTCCGACGCCAAGGGCGGCCAGCTCGCTACGAGGAAAGCATCGGGCAAGGTCCTCAACGCGATTGCATCGCGCTATCCCGCGCTCGCCGGCGGATCGGCCGACCTCGCGCCTTCGACCGACACGCTGCTCTCCGGCGAAACCGACTTCGACGCCGAGCACAGCGGACGCAACTTTCACTGGGGTGTGCGCGAGCATGCGATGGGTGCGGCCCTGAACGGCATGGCCGCGCACGGCGGCGTGCGGCCGTTCGGCGCGACGTTCTTCATCTTCTCCGACTACATGCGCCCGTCGGTCCGCCTGGCTTCGCTGTCGGAGCTCGGAGTGCTGTACGTCTGGACGCACGATTCGATCGGCCTCGGCGAAGACGGACCGACCCACCAGCCGATCGAGCATTTGTCGTCGTTTCGCGCGATGCCGGGCGTCGTGCTGATCCGTCCGGCCGACGCCAACGAAACCGCGCAGGCGTGGAAGACCGCCATCGAGCACAGCCACGGGCCGGTCGGCCTGGTGCTGACGAGGCAGAACCTGCCGATCCTCGATCCGGAAAAATATGGAGGCGTGATGCGCGTCGATCGCGGCGGCTACGTGCTGTCGGACGCACCGGGCGCGAAGGCGATCCTGATGGCAAGCGGCTCGGAGGTATCCGTCATCCTCGAAGCGCAGGCTCTTCTTGGCGCGCGCGGAATTGCTGCGCGCGTCGTCTCGATGCCGTCGACGTGGCTGTTCGACCAGCAGGCGCCCGAGTATCGCGAGTCGGTGCTGCCGGCGTCGATCAAGGCTCGCGTATCGGTCGAAGCCGGTTCGACGTGGGGCTGGGACCGGTACATCGGCTCCCAGGGCATCGCGATCGGCATCGACCATTTCGGCGCATCGGCACCCGGCGGCACCAACATGAAGGAAGCCGGTTTCACGCCCGAGCACGTCGCCCGGGAAGTGGAGCGACTCGTCCAGGGCAAGTGAGCCGGCCGGAACCATCGGCGGAGCGCCTGATCGTCGCATTCGGCAGCGATCACGCCGGCTTCGATCTCAAGCGCGGCCTCATGCCGCTGGCCGAAGCGCTCGGACACGAGGTCGTCGATCTCGGCAACTGCGTGCTGGACCCTCAGGACGATTATCCCGATTTTGCGCGGGCGGTCGGGATTGCCGTGGCAACCGGTGAAGCGCAGCGAGCCGTTCTCGTGTGCGGCTCCGGGGTCGGCGCATCGATTGCCGTCAACAAGGTGCCGGGGGCGCGCGGCGCCGTGTGCCACGATACGTTCTCGGCGCGCCAGGGTGTAGAAGACGACGACGCCAACGTGCTCGTGCTCGGCTCCCGCGTGATCGGCGTCGAGCTTGCACGCGAAGTCGTCCGCGCGTTTCTTGCAGCAAGGTTCTCCCATGCCGAGCGTCACGAGCGCCGGCTGGCCAAGGTTCGAAGCATCGAAGCGGAAGCGTCGAGCGGCGCACTGCCCGTTTCGGAGGTGAAGAAATGAGCGATACCAGAAACTCCCTGTTCCGTCTCAAGGACTTCGGCGTCTCGGTCTGGTGCGACGAGCTCTCGCGCGACATCATCCGCGGCGGCCGGCTGAAGCAGCTGATCGCCGAGAAGGCTGTCGTCGGCGTGACGTCCAATCCGTCGATCTTCCAGAAAGCGCTCTCGGAGGGCACGGCGTACGACGCCGACATCGCCGCGCTCGCGGCGCGCGGAAAAACCACCGAAGAGATTTTCGACGCCCTCGCCATCGACGACATCCGCGAAGCTTGCGACGTGCTTCGCCCGGTTTACGACTCGACCGGCGGCGAAGACGGCTACGTGTCGATCGAGGTCTCGCCGTCGCTCGCCGACGACACCGAGAAGACCGTATCGGAGGCAATCCGGTATCACCGCGAGATCGCGCGGCCGAACCTGATGGTGAAGATCCCCGCGACGCGCGCCGGCCTGCCTGCCATCCAGCGAATGATCGCACTCGGCAAGTCGATCAACATCACGCTGATCTTCTCGGTCGACCGCTACGCTGCTGTGGCCGAAGCCTACCTTGCCGGCCTCGAGGAGCTTGCGAAAAACGGCGGGGATCTGCGGCCGGTCGCGTCGGTTGCGTCGTTCTTCGTGTCGCGCATCGATACCGAAGCGGACAAGCGAATCGACGAGGCGCTCGCGCGCGAAACGGATCCGGATCGGAAGGAGCGGCTCGAACACCTCAAGGGAAAGATCGCGATCGCCAATGCCAAGCTCGCGTTCGCACGGTTCAAGGAAATCTTCTCGGGACCTCGCTGGGAGGCTCTTGCAATCAAGGGAGCACGCGCGCAGCGCTGCCTGTGGGCATCGACGTCGACCAAGAACAAGAACTATCCGGACATCCTCTACGTCCAGGAGCTCATCAGCGGCCCGGCCGTCAACACGCTTCCCATCAAGACGATGGAAGCGTACCTGGATCACGGCATTCCGGAGGAAACGCTTTCCCACGGCGTCGACGAAGCCCGGCACCAGATCGAAACCCTTGCGGAGTTCGGAATCGACTACCACGACATCACCGACAACTTCGCCGAGCGCGACGGCGTGCAGAAGTTCGTGGACTCGTACGTCCAGCTTCTTGCGGGGCTCGACGAGAAGGTGCGCCACAAGGCAGCTTCCTGAAGACCGCACTCGGGGTGCGATCTTTCACTCCAGCGCGCCGACTTCTTCGGCTTTGCTCCGTCGCGGCCCGATAGCGGCGAATCTTCACGGCGCTCCCGCGTCATTGTTCGCGCAGCAACCTGGTGTTGCGCGAATGAGGACGTTGTATGAGAAACCACCGCCGCCTGTCCGTCGTAATCGCTATCTCCTGCCTGGTCGTCGTGACCGCTTCCAGTGCGGCGCAGAAGAAACCGGCACCAAAGGCAGCCAGATCCGAAACAGCTGCGATCGTCGCTGACCAGGTGAACAGCACCTCGCAACCTGCGCTGCCTGCACAGCCGGAGTCGGGTGCACAGCCTGCAACAGGTGCCCGCAAGGCGACATCACCAGCGCCGGCAGCGACCGGCGCCGAGCGCGCGGCAATTCTGCGAGCCGAGATCCTGCTCGATCGCGCGCGCTTCTCACCGGGCGAGATGGATGCCAAGTGGGGGCAGAACGTGGAAACCGCGCTGCGCGGATTCCAGAGCAATCGTGGCCTCAGCGTCAGCGGCCAGCTCGACGAAGCAACCTGGGCCGCTCTGAATGCCGACAGTGCGCCGGCGCTCATCGAATACACTGTAACCGAGGCCGACGCGGCGGGACCGTTTCATCCGGTGCCGGCCGACATGATGGCCAAGGCGAAGCTCAAGGATCTCGGCTATGCGTCGGCAGCCGAAGCGCTCGGCGAGAAGTTTCACTCGAGTCCGCAGCTGCTCGCCGAGCTGAACCCTGGACGTTCTCTCGGTCGTGCCGGCGAGAAGATCCTCGTGCCGAACGTCGAGAATGCGCCGCTCGCGCACGCAGCAAAAGTCGTCGTCGACGAGTCCGATGCCACGGTGTCGGTCGTCGACGAGTCGGGCAAAACCTACGCGCAGTTCCCTGCAACGATGGGCAGTGAGCACGATCCGCTTCCGATCGGCGACTGGAAAGTGACCGTCATCCAGCAGAATCCGAAGTTCCACTACAACCCGGATCTGTTCTGGGATGCGAAGGCCAAAGACAGCAAGGCGACCATTCCTCCCGGCCCGAACAATCCCGTGGGCGTCGTCTGGATCGATCTCTCCAAGGAACACTACGGAATCCACGGAACGCCGGAACCGTCGAAGATCGGGCACACCGAATCGCACGGCTGTATTCGCCTGACGAACTGGAGCGCGAATGCGCTTGCGGGCGCGGTGTCGCCGGGAACTCCGGTCGTGCTCCAGAAGTAAGCCGTCTCACTCAGGTTACAGAATCGCAGAAGCGTGCGTGCGTTTTCCCAAGGCTATGGCTGCCGTCGCAACGGCGAAGTACATTTTACACGAACAGCGGCGCTGCATCGGCGCGCAAGTGTGAAGCGCCCCGAACGAGCGACAAGCAATCACGCCGACGAACCACGTTGCTGTCAAGGAAGTGAAGATGGAACCGAATCGCACGCAGGAAAGCATCGGCGCAATGCCTCAATCGGGCGCCGACAATCGGATGAAAGCCGACAAGCCGTTCCTCACCGACGTGAAAACGCTGCGCGAGCGTGCGCGAATGCACATCGAGCGCGGCGCCGTCACCGAGGGCTACAAGGCCGATCGCGAGACGGTTCTGCGCCTGCTGAACGAAGCGCTCGCAACCGAGATCGTCTGCGTTCTCCGCTATAAACGCCACTATTTCACTGCCACCGGCATCAACGCCGAAAGTGTTGCAGCCGAGTTCCTCGCGCACGCCGCGGAGGAACAGGCGCACGCCGACCAGATCGCGCGCCGGATCGTGCAGCTCAATGGCGATCCCAACCTTTCTCCGGAAGGACTGCTGAGCAGAAGCCACTCGGAATACGTCGAAGGCGAATCCCTGATCGAAATGATCAAGGAAGACCTTGTCGCGGAACGTGTGGCGATCGAGAGCTACACCGAGATGATCCGGTATCTCGGCCACGACGATCCGACGACCAAGCGCATGCTGGAAGAAATTCTTGCCGTCGAAGAAGAGCATGCGGACGATCTGCAGAGTCTGCTCGAGCAGATGGGTCACTGAGCGATCCCCGTTCGCGGAGCTGCAATGCATCATCGTCGCAATCCTTTGAAAAGTTCTTGCAACACTGCACGTCGCGCATCCACGCCACGTTCCCTAAGCGTGCAGAGTTGTTGCAGCAACGAATCCGGTGCGTGGCATGTTTTCTGCTCTGTAATCCCGAGAGCCGGTCGGCGCCCCGCTCGTGTGACACATCGAAGCGGCGAGGTTCCGCGCATCGGAGTTCACTCCATCGCGTTCCGTGTGTCGCTCGCACGCGGACGCGACAGCCAGGATCGGCAGGATCGGCAGGATCGGAAAGAAGGGTCCGGCAGCCGATGGAGTGAAGGTTCGAGTGTGAGAGCCAAGGCGGATTAACCGAGTGCAGTGTCGCACTCATAGCGAGGTACGAGATGAAGAAATTCGTGACGACAATAGCAATGGTCTCCGTGATCGGAGCGACAAGCTCCCTGGCTCTGGCCGAGACCGCGGCCGAGAACGCGCGTGAAGCCGGCAACGCCGTAGAGAATGGCGCGAAGAACGCCGGAAACGCGGCGAAGAACGCAGTGGTGCCGAATCCGGCCGATGCCGCACGGTATCCGGCCGACAACTCCGGCAAGAATCAGCGCGACGTGAACGAAGCGGCCGTGACGCCGGGCGATCAGGGCAATTCCGATGCGGATATCCAGATCACCCAGTCGATTCGCAAGGCCGTGACTGCCGACGACTCGCTGTCGGTCAACGCCCACAACGTCAAGATCATCACCAACGGTGGGGTCGTGACGCTGCGCGGCCCGGTCAAGAGCGAACAGGAACGGGCGAGCATCGCCTCAAAGGCCCAGCAGGTCAGTGGCGTCACCCGGGTCAACAACCAGCTGGAAGTCGCGGCGCAATAACGTCGCTCCACGACCCCGTCCGAATGGACGGAATGCACTCGTCCAAAGGACGGAGTGAGCGAGTCCGCAGCCCGCAAGGGCGAGGATCAAAATTCCGCAGCCCGCGAGGGCGAGGATGAAATAGGAGAAAGTATCATGGCGAAGAAAGCAGTATTTTGTATCGCATCGAATGCAGGTCAGGCGGAGCGCATCGCGAACGATCTTCGACTCGCGGGTTTTTCGGGAAACGACATTTCGGTGTTGTTCCCGGATCGCAGCGGGACGCGCGATTTCGCGCATGAGCAGCACACCAAGGCTCCCGAAGGCGCAGCAACCGGTGCCGGCACGGGTGGCATCCTCGGCGGCGGCCTCGGCTGGCTGGTCGGCATCGGATCACTCGCCATCCCGGGCGTCGGTCCGTTCATCGCAGCGGGACCGATCATGGCCGCTCTCGGCGGCGCAGCCCTCGGTGCGGCGGTCGGCGGACTCACCGGAGCTCTCGTCGGTCTCGGCATTCCCGAGTACGAAGCCAAGCAGTACGAAGGCAAGATCAAGGAAGGCAACATCCTGATCTCGGTCCACGCCGAGACCAGTGAAGAGATCGACCGCGCGAAGGAAGTCTTCACGCGCGCCGGGGCGCACGACATCTCCTACACCGGAGAAGCCGGCGTCTCGCAGCGGAAAACGGCCTGATCCGATTTTCCTGGGCGCGCCCGGCAATCCGGCCGGGCGCGCCACTCCTGTCCGATCCGACAACGCCGTTCGTGGAGAAACCGGACTTCCGGTTTTTCTGCATCGTGCACGTAGTAGTCAGTTCTCATGCCAGCCGAGCTCTGGCTCGTGCGTCACGGTGAGACTGCGTGGAGCATCGCCGGCCGTCACACGGGCACCACCGACCTTCCACTCACGGAAAATGGCCGCGCTGCGGCCGAGGCCGCCGGCAGACGGCTCGGCGGCATCGAGTTCGCACGCGTCGTTACAAGTCCCCTCGCGCGCGCACGCGAGACCTGCTCGCTCGCCGGATTCGGCGAACGCGCGGAGATCCTCGCCGAGCTCGCCGAATGGAACTACGGCGAGGACGAAGGCGTGACGACCGCCGCGATACGCGAGACCCGCCCGGGATGGACGATCTGGACGCACGGTCCACGCGGCGGCGAATCGCGCGAGCAGGTCGCTTCGCGTGCCGACCGCACGATTGCCGGCATTCGCCGTGTCGAGGGGCGCACGCTCGCGTTCTGCCATGGCCATTTCTCGCGTGTGCTCGCCGCCCGATGGATCGGGCTGCCGCTCGTCCAGGCCCGCCACCTCAGGCTCGAGACCGCCGCCATTTCCGTGCTCGGATGGGAACGCGAGACGGCGGCGATCCGGCTCTGGAACGACACCGGCAAGCTGCCGGACTAGTCACCCGTGTTTTTTCCTTCGTGCTCGTCAGCCGTGCAGCGAGGGGATACGCTCGGCCTGTGACTGGCCCGTCGCGAGCTGTTCTTGCGATCGCCACCGTATCGATGCTGGCGTTCACGCTGGTGCCGGCGGCGACGCATGCCGATCCGAAGCAAACCGTGCACACCGCAAGAGGCGCCGCCGCGCTGCTGTTCGACGGGCGTCTCGAGCCCGACGACAGGGTCTTCGGCATCGTCGTGGCGGACGAACCACGCGCCTATGCGATTGCCGATCTGGAGCACGCCGGTCCCCTCGTACACGACGCGGCCGGCGGCGGCGGGCTGGACATCGCATTCGATGCAAGCGGAGCGCACGTGGCTGCGCGGCCGGGCGTCAACGCCGAACAGCACACGACGAGCTGGAAGGAATGGATACGCGCGCATCCGGACACGTCACTGTGGCGAATGCCGGCGATCGCAGAGCCCGAGCCGAACCGTCCCGTCAGCGACGTGCGCGTGGCCGAGTCGCACGACTATCGGACCGGATTCGGATGCACGCTGATGCAGACGCGCGTGACGAGCGTCGGAGCGGAGCCGCCGGGCCTCTTCGTGATCAGCGGCACGATCGAGAACGTCGCGGCCGCCGCCGTCGATCACGTCGTGCTCCGCTTCGAGCTGGTCGGCGCGGATGGTCGCGTGGTCTATCGCGACGAAGGCTTCAACCGTTCGGCCGAGGCGCTGGCGGCGCCGGTGGCGGTCCGCGGCGACGACGTCGTCCCGATCGCCGGCGGAGCCACCGACACGTTTCGGATGATCTTCCTGTCGGACGAGCTGCCGGCGTTCGAACGCACGCGCGTGTCCGTCGCGCGCGTGTACTGAGCGCGTGCGCACACGCGCCCCTCTGGCTCCGGCTGTGCGAGTCGCATAGGGCTCGCGGCCGGCGGGCACGCACCGGGGCGCCGAAGCGACCGGCGTCGCACAAGACTGGCGAGCCGATTGCGATGATCGCGAAAAGCATCCTTTTTCTCCTGCTCGGAGCATGTACGGTCGGCTTTGCCGCGCTCTGGTATCGGCACGAGCGCGGATTCACTGCGGCCCTGCCGAACCGGATGCAACTCGCGATCGGCTTCGTCACCGATTTTCTCGATACGCTCGGGATCGGCTCGTTCGCAATCACGACGTCGCTGTATCGCGGGAGCGGCCTCGTCGACGACGCCGAGATTCCGGGCACGCTCAACGTCGGACACGCGATCCCCACGTTTGCCGAAGCATTCATTTTCATCGCCGTCGTCGACGTCGACATGACCACGCTCATCGCGATGATCGCTGCTGCCGTCGCGGGAGCATGGCTCGGCGCCGGAGTCGTCACGCGCTGGCCGCGGCGCAGGATCCAGATCGGAATGGGATCGCTGCTGCTCGTGGCAGCGGCGATCATGGTCCTGCGGCAGACCGGCGAGGTGCCATCCGGCGGTGAAGCGCTCGGCCTCGCCGGAGCGCCGCTCGTTGCAGGCGTGCTCGGCAATTTCGTGCTCGGCGCGCTCATGACGCTCGGAATCGGGCTTTATGCGCCGTGCATGATTCTCGTTTCCCTGCTTGGCATGAACGCGCGCACGGCGTTCCCGATCATGATGGGCTCATGCGCATTCCTGATGCCGGCCGCATCGGCACGCTTCATCCGCAGTGGGCGCTACGACCGGCGTGCGGCGCTCGGCCTTGCGCTCGGCGGCACGCCGGCGGTGCTGATCGCCGGACTGATCGTCAAATCGCTCCCGCTCGAAACGATCAAATGGCTCGTCGTTGTCGTCGTCATCTTCACGGCGATCTCGATGCTGCGTTCCGCAGCAGCTGCTCGATCCGTCTGAGGGTCATGCGCATGCGCGCACGAGCGTCCTCAAAAGATGCGATTGCAGCGCACCGTCCGATCGCAGTGACATTTTGAGTGACGTAAATAACGCGGGTTATATGGGGGAACCGTCCCCTCGCTCGCGTGTAAACTTCCTGCGTCGCACCCCGACGTCGGCAAAACCCACTGGCTGTTCGCATCGCAGTCGCACTACCGTCGTCTGAGTAGTCTGTGCTCGTCGCTGAGAACGCATCGCCGATGCGTCCCCGAAACCTGAACTGGTTATCCAAAGGCGAACACAAAGGAGACGATCATGATCAGAGAGCTGTTCGTATCGGCCGTCGTGGCACTCGCATCGATGCTCGGTCCGCTCCTTGCGCACCAGGCGGACGCGCAGACGACGGCATCCACGCTCATCGCTTTCGACACGATGTACGGA
This sequence comes from Candidatus Limnocylindrales bacterium, assembly GCA_035571835.1. Taxonomy (NCBI): domain Bacteria; kingdom Bacillati; phylum Chloroflexota; class Candidatus Limnocylindria; order Candidatus Limnocylindrales; species Candidatus Limnocylindrales bacterium. The sequence continues at coordinate 105,305 of DATNBU010000002.1, forward strand.
GTGGACGGTCCATTCGTGCACCACAAACTTCGCGGTCTCGTCGGCGACGATCTTCCGTGGGAAATCGAATCCGCAGTCGGCAGCGTCGATACTTCCGGTCACGTTACGATCGCCGTGCGCGGTCTCGTCTTCGCCGACGACCCGTCCGTTCCGATCAATCTGCGCGGCACCAACGACGCGGCCGAGTTCCGAGCCGGCGTCAGCTGCATCACCGAGGCCGGCAATGCCTTGAAGCGCGTGCTCGTGATGACCGACGGTTTTCCGGCCACCACCCAGGGCGACGGCGACATCAATGGTCAGGTCGAGCTGCCGAATCCGTGCGTCGCGCCGGTGGTGTTCGTGATGCCCGGTGACGAAAAAGACTGGTTTGCCGTCACCGGCTTCGAGTCGGAAGAGGACGAGGACTGATCGGCAACGCCGATTCGCGCGGACGCAAAAAGACCCGCGATCGCAGCGACGAGCATGAGAACATCCGCTGCTGCGATCGCGGCCGTATGCGAACATCCGCGCGCCATGAGCACAGAAACCGCCGCACCACCGGCGCCGGTACCGAGCGCGACGCCCAGCACGTTCGCAAGCTGCAGTGCAGCCGCCGCTTCGCCTTCTTCGCCCTTCGGCGTGCGCTCGAACACCATGAGCGTGGCGGACGAGTAACACAGGCCGATGCCGAGCCCTGCCGTCGCCCAGCTCAAGCCAGCAAGCACCACCGGCCACGGTGAGACGAGAACGCCCGCCGCACCGACAATCGCCGCCGACAGCAGGATCATTCCAGTTCGCACGATGGCGATTCCGCTCACGCGAAGCACCAGCCGTTCTTGAATCCACGCGCCGGTCGTCCACGCCATCGTTCCGGTGGTCAGCACCAGTCCGGCAAGTGCGATCGACTCGCCTCGAACGATCGTCAGTGCGAGCGGCAGGAATGCCTCCGTGCCGAAAAACGCGAACGTGATGAGCGCCTTGGCGGCAAGCGCAGCCGGCGCACCGGGTGCGGCCGATAGCGTGCCCGCGGGAACCAGGCGGCGAAGCGCAGGGCCTGCAACGCACGCACCCGCGATGAACGCGGCAGCGGCCGCCGCCGGCTGCGACAGCGATGGTGCCGCGAGCACCAGGCCACATCCGAGCGCGAGTCGAACTGCCAGTGCGATCTGCCGTCGGCTCGTTCGCCCGGAGCTCGTTCGTCCTGAAGATGAGTCGTCCGGAGAATCTCCGGATCCTGCAAGGCTCGCCAGACCGCCGGTCGCCAGCACCGCCCCGACGAGCGTCAGCGGAACGATCGAGAAGAACACGGCCCGCCAGCCGAAATGCGTCGCAATAGCCGCGGCGATCGACGGCCCGAGAAGTCCCGGCAGCACCCATGCGCTGGCGAGAAGCGCGAGCATGCGAGGCTGGTCTCGCGAATCGTAGCCGCGCGCGACCGCGACGTAGGCAACCGAGGAGAGGGCGCCTGCTCCGAGCCCCTGCGCGACGCGCCCGGCGATCAGTGCCGGCATCGACCACGAAGCACCGGAGAACACGAGGCCGCCGGCAAACAGCGCGCACCCGCCGAGAAACGGTCCGGTTGCACCGAAGCGATCCGAGAACGCGCCTGCGGCAGGAATGCCGACAAGGTTGGCCAGCATGAACCCGCTGAAGACCCAGCCGTACCAGCCGAGATCACCGCCGGCGAGGTCCGTGGCCGTTGCCGGCAGCACGGTTGCGACCGCGAGAGCTTCGAACGCGGTCAGCGACACGACGAGCAGAAGACCGACGGTCAGACGCCGGTGACTTCGGTCCCAGACGCCGGCCGCTCGGCCACCGTCTCTTTCGCCGCCGGAATCCATGCGTGAACGCGACGCTAGCGGCTTACGATATATAGTCAAGGTTTATCTTGCTAAATGTTTTCCGCCGACTATTGTCGGGCGATGGACGCAGCCGCCCTGACCTCGGCCCGTGACAGGGTTCTCTTTCATCTGAAGACCAGGGGGCCGCAGACTGCGACCCAGCTCGCCCACCGGCTCGGCGTGACCCCGATGGCCGTACGCCTTCATCTTCAGACGCTTGCCGGCGAAGGAATGATCTCGTTCACCGACGAGCGCCGGAAGGTCGGCCGTCCGTCGCGCATCTGGTCGCTGCTGCCGGCCGCAGCGCGGATGTTTCCCGATTCGCACAGCGAGCTGACGGTCGAGCTGCTCCGGGCAGTGCGTTCGACGTTCGGAGAGGAAGGGCTCGACCGCCTGGTCGGCGAGCGCAGCCGTCAGCAGCGCGACAGTTACCGTGAGCGCATGCCCGGTGCGGATGCGCCGATCCAGGCGCGCGTCGAGGCGCTCGCCGCGATCCGCAAGGACGAGGGCTACATGGCCGAATGGTCTTGCGAGCAGAGCGGGTGGCTGCTCGTCGAGAATCACTGTCCTATCTGCGCCGCTGCCGCCGTCTGCCAGGGCTTCTGCCGGGACGAGCTCGAGATTTTCCGTGAGGTGCTCGGCAGAGACGTGTCGGTCGAGCGCGTCGACCATCTCCTTGCCGGCGCAAGGCGCTGCGCGTATCGAATCGAAAAGGCGACGCGCGATCCAGAGCCGCAAACGGCCGGCGGATCCGGCGGTCCGGCATCAACCGGCCGCGCCGGCGGTTCGAAGGAAGGTCCAGCATGAGAGCATACGATGTAGCGACCTCGTACATTGCGAGCATCGTCCGTGCGGGCAGCGGCATGGCCGTCGCCGGCGCGGGCAAAAGGCCGGAAAAGCTGCTCGAGCTCTACGAGTTCGAAAGCTGCCCTTACTGCCGCAAGGTCCGCGAAGCCCTGTCGATCCTCGACCTCGATGCGATGATCTATCCGTGCCCGCAAGGCGGCCCTCGCTTCCGGCCGCGGGTTGTCGCGCGCGGCGGCAAAAGCCAGTTTCCGTTCCTCGTCGATCCCAACACCGGCCGCGAAACCTACGAGTCGGAAATCATCGTCGGCTACCTCTACGCGACGTACGGAGACAGCAACGTCCCGTGGGCGCTGTCGACGCCGCTCGTGACCGACATCTCGTCCGGAATCGCGTCGGCGGTACGAGTCACCGCCGGCCGCATCTACCGCCGCTCGCAGCCGCCGGCCGAGCCGCTCGAGCTGTGGAGCTTCGAGGCTTCGCCGTACTGCCGCCTCGTCCGTGAAAGGCTGTGCGAGCTCGAGCTCGCATACGTTCTGCACAACGTCGCCAAGGGAAGCGTGGGACGAAAAGCGTTCGTCGAGCGCTCGGGCGAGATGATGGTGCCTTACCTGTACGACCCCAATACCGGAGCCGAGATGTTCGAGTCGGCGGATATCTGCGAGTACCTGGAAAAGACCTACGCCTTCCGTTCATAGGGCCGCCAGCCGGCGTCGGAAGGCGTCCGTCATCGGCAAAAGCCCCGGGCAGACCGGCAGATGGCCGGCGAGCGTGCCCGCCGGTGCCGTTCGACTCGCCGAAAAGGCCTGCTATAGAACCCCGGTTTCGATCCCGAACACACTATCCTCGGAGAGGACCTCTACAAGATATGGACGTAATGACACGCACCCTCCAAGGGCGCGCCGGTTGGGGCAAAGCCCTGCTCGCCGCCGCCGTATTTCTCGCCTGCTGCGGCGCTGCCCCGGCCTTCGCCAGCGAAGCCAGCCTGAAGCTCCCGTCGTTCTCTGCACCGCTGTTCTTCGGCGGCAGCACCAGCGGAGCTTCGATCCTGATGTGGGGCCTGGTGGTCTGTGCACTCGGGCTGCTCTTTGGACTCTCCGAATATCGCACGCTGCGGAACCTTCCGGTCCACAAGTCGATGCTCGAGATCTCCGACCTCATCTACGAGACCTGCAAGCAGTACCTGATCACGCAGGGCAAGTTCATCCTGGTGCTCGAGATCTTCATCGGCGCAGTCATCGTCCTGTACTTCGGCTTCCTCGTGAAGGACGCCTCGATGACGCCGCTGCGCGTGCTCATCATCCTGCTGTTCAGCTTCGTCGGCATCGGCGGAAGCTACGGCGTGGCGTGGTTCGGCATTCGCGTCAACACGTTCGCCAACTCGCGCACGGCGTTCGCGAGCCTCGGCGGAAAGCCGTTCCCGACCTACGCGATCCCGCTGCGCGCCGGCATGTCGATCGGCCTCGTGCTGATCTCGGTCGAGCTGCTGATCATGCTCGCGATCCTTCTGTTCATTCCCGGTGACCTCGCCGGCCCGTGCTTCATCGGATTCGCCATCGGCGAGTCGCTCGGCGCGTCGGCCCTTCGTATCGCCGGCGGCATCTTCACGAAGATCGCCGACATCGGCGCCGACCTGATGAAGATCGTGCTCAAGATCAAGGAAGACGACGCCCGCAACCCCGGCGTGATCGCCGACTGCACGGGCGACAACGCCGGCGACTCGGTCGGCCCGTCGGCCGACGGCTTCGAGACCTACGGCGTCACCGGCGTCGCGCTGATCACGTTCATCCTGCTGGCAACGGGCGGCCATCCGGCCGCGGAAGCCTCCCGCATCCAGGTGCAGCTGCTGGTCTGGATCTTCTCGATGCGCATCATGATGGTCGGAGCGAGCTGGCTCTCGTACATGGCCAACGGCGCCATCGCGAAGAGCCGCTACGAGAATGCCAACGAGATGGACTACGAGCAGCCGCTGACGTTCCTCGTCTGGCTCACTTCGATCGTGTCGATCGTCCTTACCTACCTCGTCTCCTATCTCCTGATCAGCGACATCCAGATCGGCGGCGTCGTGAACCCGACGCTGTGGTGGAAGCTCTCCACGATCATCAGCTGCGGCACTCTCGCCGGCGCGGTCATTCCCGAAGTCGTCAAGGTCTTCACGTCGACCAATTCGGCGCACGTGGCCGAAGTCGTGCAGAGCTCGCGCGAAGGCGGCGCGTCGCTGAACATCATCAGCGGACTCGTCGCCGGTAACTTCAGCGCGTACTGGATGGGCATCGTGATCGTCGGCCTGATGGGCATCGCCTACGGCGTCAGCACGCAGGGCCTGATCGCGCTGTTCCCGATCCCGGGCAGCTCGCTCGACCCGTCGGCGATCTTCGCGTTCGGCCTCGTGGCATTCGGATTCCTCGGCATGGGCCCCGTCACCATCGCCGTCGACAGCTACGGACCGGTTACCGACAATGCGCAGTCGGTCTACGAGCTGTCGCAGATCGAGGAGATCCCCGGCATCGAGAAGGAGCTTCAGAGGGACTTCGGCTTCACGCCGAACTTCGAGAAGGGCAAGCTGTTCCTCGAGGAGAACGACGGCGCCGGCAACACGTTCAAGGCAACGGCCAAGCCGGTGCTGATCGGCACCGCCGTCGTCGGTGCAACGACGATGATTTTCTCGATCATCTTCGTGCTGACGCAGGGGCTGACCTCGGCGGCGGATATCGCGAAGATCTCGATCCTGCACGCCCCGTTCCTGCTCGGCCTCGTCACCGGCGGCGCGATGATCTTCTGGTTCACCGGAGCGTCGATGCAGGCCGTCGCGGTCGGCGCCTACCGCGCCGTCGAATTCATCAAGGACAACATCAAGCTGGATACGACCAAAGCGTCGGTGGCCGACAGCCGCCGCGTCGTGGAGATCTGCACGCTGTACGCACAGAAGGGAATGTTCAACATCTTCCTCGCGATCTTCTTCGCGACTCTGTCGTTCGCGTGCGTCGAGCCGTTCTTCTTCATCGGCTACCTGATCTCCATCGCGATCTTCGGTCTCTACCAGGCGATCTTCATGGCCAATGCCGGCGGCGCGTGGGACAACGCGAAGAAGGTCGTCGAAGTGGATCTGAAGATGAAGGGCACGCCGTTGCACGACGCGTGCGTCGTCGGCGACACCGTCGGCGATCCGTTCAAGGACACGTCGTCGGTCGCGCTCAACCCCGTCATCAAGTTCACGACGCTGTTCGGCCTGCTCGCGGTCGAGCTCGCGGTCGAGCTTCACCACACGAACCCGACGCTGACGGCGCTGCTCGCAGCGGCGTTCTTCGTCATCTCGGCATTCTTCGTGCACCGCTCGTTCTACGGAATGCGCATCGAGAAGTCGCTGACGTCGAGCTGAACGCGTTCGCACGATTCTGCTCGAAAAGAAGGCCGCCGGAGGAAACTCCGGCGGCCTTCCCTGTCCGGCAGTCACCTTCGCTTCAACGCGTCCGGTGCAGTCCGATTCACGATCATTCTTGACGTAGTCACGGGCGGCCAGCTATGGATGCGGCGCTTCTTTGGAGGGCACCTTGAGCAATTCTTCCCGCTCGCTTCCGGCTGGCAATTCACTCGTGACGGCCGTGCTCACGATGGGGGCGCTTCTGATGGCTTCCCCGGCCTGGTCCATCGCTACGGTCACGCGGTGCGGAGAGACCGTCCAGGGCAATTACAAGCTCGATGCCGACCTCGACTGTTCCGAGTATGGATACGACTACCTCGGGTTCCTGATCGTGAACGGGACTCTCCATCTCAACGGCCACACGATCACCGGCAAGCGGACGACGGACCCCGACAATAAAACTCCCGTGATCAAGTGCGTCTACGACTGTACGATCATCGGACCAGGCGTCATTCGCCAGGGTTACATCGGCGTCGATGCCTGGGAGGACATGACGCTGGAGAACGTCGAATTGCGCGAGAATACCACCGCAGCCGCAATCACGCTGCGCTCCCTGACGGCAACGGACGTCACCGTGACAGGAAATGGATCGGGCTTGCGCGGCATCTTCGTCGACGTCGTTCATTCGACCATATCGGGCAATGTTTCGCGCGGCGTGGCGTGCAACAACGGAATTTCCGGCGGCAAGGCGCAGTGCAACGTCGTCGATTCGACCGTCACCGACAATGGTCGCGGAATCAGCTCCGACAACCGCATCGACATGCGGGGAACGGTCGTCTCCGGCAGCTTCGAAGGTGTCTCCTCCGTGCGGCTTCGCATGGACGAGTGCGTCATCCAGGACAATGGCGACGGCGGCGGAATCGTGACCAGCGGGCCGACGCGAATCCGCAACTCACAGATCACCGGCAACACCGGCGACGGTGTCTTCGTTGGTGGATCTGGCGACCATCACACGTCCAAACTGAAGATTGCCGATTCGACCGTGACCGGTAACGGCGACAGCGGGCTTCGTTCGTACGGCCGCAGCTTCGTCGTCACCGGAACGGACGTCTCCGGCAACTGCGCCGCGGGCGACCAGACGTACTGCGCGGACCTCTCTTCGTGCGACGCGCTGAGAGTCGCCGGAAGCACGTGCGGAACGAGCTCCAACTGGTGCACGGACGGCGCCGGCTTCGGGGTTTGCTCGCTCGACTGACCTTTACGGACGCACGAAGCGGAGCACGAACCGGTCGCTCGTGCCGCGACGCTTGCCGGCAGCCGTCGGCGAGTCGTTCCAGTCCATCGTATCGTTCGGGTTACGGAGAAAATCTGCTTCTGCCGCCAGCCGGAAACCGGCCCGCTCGACTTCGTCGCGCACGACTTTCTCTTCGATCCGGTGGAGGGTCTCGGTCTCGCTCGTTCCGGTTCCCGGGCGGCCGCTGTGGTCGACAATGACGTACTGGCCGCCCGGCTTGAGCGCGTTGAAGATCGCGCGATTCATCGCGTCGCGATCGACGTTCTGCCAGACGGTGTCGTGGTAGAAGAGCACCATCACGACGGCATCGAGATTGGTCGCCTCCGGTGGAAGCGGATCCTCGAGCTCGCGGTCGACCCGGACCACGTTCTTCATGACCCGCTTGCGAAGCCGCTCGCTCCACGGCTTGGCGGCAAATTTTTTGGTGACGAAAGCGTTGTTCTGGCTGTAGACGACGCCGGTCGGTCCGACGCTGCGCGCGAGCAGCTCTGCGGTATATCCGCCGCCCGACATCAGGTCGGCGACGCGCATCCCGGGATGCAGGTTCAGGAAAGCGAGCAGCTGGACGGGCTTGCGGCCGGCGTCGAGCGCGCGATCGGCTTCACTTCGGTCGGGCGCCGCGACGATTGCGCCGGCATCGAGCCACGTGCTGCGCGCGGCCGGTGCGTCCGGCTTCCCGGCGGCGCACGCCATCGCGAACATCAACGGGCACAGGGCAAGTAGGGCTGCTCGTCGCATGGAAATCCTTTTCGCCGTCACGCGCCGCAGGATGGATTCCTGCAGCGGTGACCGGCGATCGGGATTCAAACCATTCGGCCCGGTGACGCAAACCTTACGGCAGCGGCAGCACCACGCACTGGCACCCGCCGCCGCTCGCCTGGCACGTCGAGCCGAGCGAACAGGTGCCGCCGCACGCCGGTGCAGATGCCTGCGCACATGTCGGCAGCCCCGCCGACACGCAGATGCACGAATTGCCGCTTGCCATGCACGTCGATCCGACGTCGCACGTTCCTCCGCACGCGGGCGCAACGGCCGTTCCGCATGCCGGCGCGCCCGGTGCACCGCACTCGCACGCACCACCGACGTCCTGGCAGACCTCGCCGTTCGGGCAGACGCCGCCGCACAGCGGACCGTCCGCGTCCGTGCATTGCGGCAGCGTCGGGATCACGCATTCGCAGGCGCCCGCGCCGTTGTCGCGGCAGACCTCGCTCGTTCCGGTGCAGCGGCCGCCGCAGACCGGCGAGGTCGCGTCGTCGCAGAGCGGGATCGGCGGAGCGGTGCATTCGCAGACTCCCGAACCGTTGTCTCCGCACGTCTCGCCGTTCGGACATACCCCGCCGCACAGCGGCGCATCCGACTCCTGGCACGACGCGAGCGGCAGCAGCGTCGTCGTGGTGGTCGCGTTGTCGTCGCAGTTCGCGCCGGCGGGGAACTCGTAGACGAGATTCGGATTGCTCTGGCAGCGGATGTCCGCGTTGAAACTGAGGATGTATTTGCCCGGGCCCGGCAGTCCGCCGGTGATGTTCACGCCGGCGTTCGACGTCGGGGCGATGCAGAACAGCGCCGAGCTCGACGGTTCGAACGGATCCGCAACGCCGCTGGTCGTGATCGGATCCGGGAAGCATCGCCGGATATCAATGATCGTGCACGACCCAGCCTGGTAAGGCGTGCAATCCGCGTCGCTCGAGCACGCGATGAAACCGCGGTTGTCGGGATGCACGACGCCGTCGCAGTACTTGTCGACCGGCCCCGTCACGCAGTGACCGTCGGAGCCGCACTGGAAGTTCTCGCAGGCGTTCAGGTTGACGCCTGCCCCGCCGCCGTCGCTGCAGGTGCCGGCACCCGACGCCGCGCATTGCGCGTCCGACGAGCAGCCGAGGTTGCCGTTGCCGGTGCAGACGCGGCACGGACACAGCGCGCCGTTCGGCGTCTGGCACGGAAGAGTAGCGGTAAGACTTTGCGGCCCGGTCGATGCGTTGAGCTCGATCAGAAGCCCGGTGCCGCTGACGTTGGCCGCCGACGCGGGCATGCAGTCGAAGCTCGTCGGACCGAACGTTGCGTGCGCGCCGTTCTCGTCGCACGCGTTGCTGCTCACGCCGCCCGCGCACACTCCGTCGCGCACGCCGTCGTTCGGCTTGATGTCGCCCTCGCAGGTCGGACACGGCGCGGTCTGCGAAATGCCGAGATGGACCACCGACGCGAGCCGGATCTGGTCGTGCCATTCTCCGGTCCGCAGGTTCATCGTGCCGCCGTAGTCCTGGCGGATGCGGCTGATCACGCACGCCGGAGTCCCGCCCGACGACAGCGCGAGCGGCGCACCGAAATAACATCGGCAGGTCGGGTCGACCGAGCCGCAGTTGGCCGGATCGGAGCCGTTGACGACCGAGCAGTTCTTGGTCGAATCGGCCGTGCAGCGGCAGATCGATGCGGGATTTGCCGTATCGGTGTTCAGATCGATCTCGCAGTTCTCGCAGTTCTCGTCGCAGGTCACGTTGACGGTGTCGCCGGTGTGATCGGGCACGTCGACGTCGAGTGCCTTTCCGGACCATCCGGTGCTCAGCGAGGTATGCGACGGGAAGTTGCCGTAGCGTGCGTGAATCGAGCGGATGATCGTCGCAGGCTGGCACGGGCCGGTGCCGTCGGCGACGCAGTTGCACGAAGAGCCGAGCGACACGCACGTCGATCCTTCGCTGCATGTGCCGTTGCAGGTCGGGAACGTGTCCCCGCATTCGGAGGACGGGATCGTCGTGGTGGTCGTGGCTCCGCTGCCGCCGGAGAATCCGTAAGCCAGCCGGATCAGCGTCGCGCCGTGAACATCGGCACTCGAGCGCGAACAGCTCACCAGCTGTGCGGCGTCGTCCGAGCACGCCTCGAGCTTGCCGAGAACATCCGAAGAGAAGCTGCAGCGCTTGGCGACTTTCTCTGCATAGTGGTCGCGCGCTTTGGTGATGCGGCCTTTCGGGTCGTCGTCGTCGCACGTATATGCCGCGCCGCCGCCGGATTCGTCCGCGTCGTTCTGGCAGCGCCGCCGCTCGCCGAGATACGTCAGCGCGACGCGACCGACGCCCTTTCCGAGAGTCCCCTGGCAGACGCGCAGCGGATCGAGCAGTGGCTCGTCAGGGTTTCCTTCGGAATCTGCGTAAAGCTGTCCGGCATGAACATCGGCCAGCGCCGCGAGGCAGGCCGCAACCTCGCCGAAATCGTCGATGCCCGTCGTCGTTCCGCCGTCGTCGGCGCTGCGCGCGGGCGCAGGGCACTCCTCATAATTCGCAAGCAGCGAGCTCGCCGTCGTGCAGGTGCCGACAATGGTTTCGCGAAGCGTATCCTGCGCGCGCGCGAGCCGTCCGCCGGCATCAGCCTGCGCGGCGTCGTTGCAGTTGATGTCGAGTGACATGTCGCCCGAGCTTCTGGCCTGGTTGCACCTGGCGATGAGCTTGGCGACCGAGCCGAGATAGCGCGTCAGCCCGCCGGCGATCGCGTCGCGGCAGCCGATCTCGGCGGACGTCAGCGCGTGCGAAGGCGACGGAGAAAGAACGGCCAGAAGGGCGAACACTGCGAGCAGCCGCTGGGTACGCATGGGCGGGTCCCTCCAACTTTCATTTCCGTCCCGGCACGCACGGCAGGGTCCGGAGACGCGCCGGTCGGCAAGAAGCGGCGCTACTACGACTTCGATACTTTACTTACAGTATTCTCAGCAAGGGGGCCGTGCGTTTTTGATCTCAGCCGAGGGGGACAACTTGGATCGTATTTTCAATGACTTACGGCGATAAGCGTTGGCCGATTCACTACTTACAACCATTTTACGAGTTGCACCGCGGAGCCGCTGTGTTGCACACCCACGCACCCGCGATAGCTGTTGGCGATGGCAACCCATCCGCAGGCCGCCATTCTTCTTCCCCCGCCCGCCGCCGCCCGTTACCTCGAGTTCGGGCTACGAAAGGACGCGACGCGCACGAAAGCGGCCGCTGCGCTGGCGAGCCTCGCGGCTGCAGCACCCGTCGACGGCGTTTCCGTGCTGACCGGCTTCGGACTGTCGCTCGCGGACCTGCTCGGCCTGCGGATTCCGGGCCTGCGCGAATTTCCGACGCTCGCAAGCACACACGTCGAGATTCCGTCGACGCCGCGCGCGCTGTGGATCTGGATACGCGGCGAGGATCGCGGAGAGATCCTGCTGCGCTCGCGCGCGATCGAACGGGCGCTGTCGTCCGCCTTCGATCCTGCGAGCAGCGTCGACGCGTTTCGCTACGACATCGGCCGTGACCTGACCGGCTACGAGGACGGAACGGAAAATCCAAAGGCCGAAGCTGCAACCGAAGCTGCGATCGTCGGCGGACGCGTTGACGGAGCGGCGCCGGCCGGCTCGAGCTTCGTTGCAGTCCAGCTCTGGCAGCACGACCTCGTGCGCTTCGCGGCCATGGACAAGGCGTTGCAGGACTGCGTGATCGGACGCGAGCGCATCAGCAACGACGAGATCGCGGACGCGCCACAGTACGCACACGTCAAGCGCACCGCGCAGGAAAGCTTCGATCCGCCTTCGTTCGTGGTGCGGCGCTCCATGCCGTGGTCGGACGAAACGCGCGAGGGCCTTATGTTCGTCGCATTCGGCGCAACGCTCGATGCGTTCGAGCGGCAGCTCCGGCGTATGGCCGGACTCGACGATGGAATCGTCGACGGCGTGTTCCTGTATTCGAAACCGCTCGCCGGTTCGTACTACTGGTGTCCGCCGGTCGTCGACGGACGCGTGGCCCTCAGCGGGCTCTGACGGCCGAGAAATCGAGCCGTGCCGTCGTGGTTCCCGATCGCCGTCGCCGCAGCCGTGCTCTACGGCGCGCATCAGATCTTCACGCGCCTTGCGGCCGACCGGATCGGCGACGGTCTCGGCGGCTTCGTCGTCGAAGCCACCGCCGCGGTGACGATCCTCGCCTACCTTGCGTTCCTGTGGCTCACCGGACGCTGGGACCAGAAATTCACTGCGCCAGGCGTCGGTTATTCGATGCTGACCGGCGTCTGCGTGGGCGCAGGCACCGTCGCGTTCTTCCTGCTGTTCCAGCGAGGAGGACCATTGTCGGCGGTGCCGGTGATCCTCGCGGTCGGAGCGGCGATGATGGCGCTCGCCGGGTTCGCGGTGTTTCACGAAACGGCAAGCTGGCAGCGGCTGCTCGGCATCGCGCTTGCGATCGCCGGCCTGCTGCTGCTGCGGCGCTGATCCGGTCCGTCAGTGCGTTCCCTGGAGGAACCCCGCGATATCGAACGCCTTGACGACGGTGCCTTCGGACTCGCCGTAGTTGTAGTACCAGCCCTTGTCGTCGGAGGCTGTATGCAGCGGCAGCTCGCAGCGGGTGATGTGGTCGATCTGCATGTCGATCATCACGTAGCCGGGCAGATAGAACTCCTCGAACGATCGACCGCCTGCGTCGGCGCGCACCTTGGTTCCGAATCCCCATGTCTGGTGGAGCGCTTTCCAGAGCTTGCCCTGGTCGTCGTAGATCTCGGTATACGGCACCAGCCAGCTTTCCTTGTCGACGTAGACGACGCGGCGGGCGAACGCGTACTCGGGCAGCAGCGAGCGGCCTTCGAGCACGTAGACGTCGCGCATCTCCCACGGCTCGTTCGCCGCGAAATCGGCCGGCGCGGCCTGCCAGTGGACCGGCACGTGCTCGGAATGCATTGACGCCAGCATTTTCTTCGATCCGACCAGGCGCCAGTCCATCCACGCGGGGTTGCCCGCGTAGCCGGTGTAGCTGTCGAGGTCCATGTCCTGGCCGAAGATGCCCTGCGACCGCTGCGCGGTGCTCAGTCGCCGCACGCGGCGCATGACCGGATAATAGATCCAGCCGTCGTCGGGACGATGGACGTCGGTGTAGCGAATGAAGTTCCAGCCTCCGCCCTTGAGATCGAACGGCTCGATCAGCGGGTACTGCAGCTCGCGATAGCGGATTCCCTCGATGTTCGGCATCGACGGGCGCGGCTCGTGGTAAAGCCGGCCGACATAGTACAGCCGCCTCCAGTGCTCGATCTGGAACGTCCGCTCGCGTTCGAAGCCGCGGCCGCTCGAGATCGTCCCGATCTCGCATCCCATCTTGCGAGCGTCCATGTCGTCGACGATCAGACGCGACTGCTGGTTGAAGACGATCTTGATCGCGGCATCCGGATCGCCGGCCTGCACGAGAGGAAACGGAATCCCGGCGACGAAATTGCGCATGTCGCGGCGATCGGGCGTCAGTGTGACCTGATCGTGGTAGCGCTGGGTTGCCTCGGCACGCGCGTCTTCCATCGGGATCGGCTTCGTCGCTGTGACGCGAAGGGTCGCGCCTCGAAGCAGCGCCCACTGCACCGACGGACCGAGCAGCGATTGATAGCGGTCGATATCGCCGGCACGAACCACGTCGCCCGCAGATGGAAAGGCCTCGGGATCATGGATGGCCGCCGCGACGACGACGGCTGGCGCTGCGGCGTTCATTGCGGAAGACGACGCGGCAGGTAGCGCGGGCTCGGCAATCTGCGGCAAGCCCGCGGCTGCCGGTTTGACGACCCGCGGCGCGCGCCGGACCACTGCCTTTCGTACGGGCAGCGCCGGTTTTTTCCTCACTGCCGTCGCGGGCTCGTGCGATGCGGCGTCCGGCGCGGGCGCTTCCGGTTCGGAAGCAGACGCCGCCGGCATCTCGGGCGCTTCCGGCACCGGCGCCGGCACGCCGAGCAGTCGCCGAAGCACTTCGTATTCTTCGGGGCTTCCTACTGCCGGTTCATCCGCGCGCGTCGGTGCGTGGTTTGCGGGATTTTCCGGCGCCTGCTGGGCCAGCCCGATTCCCGCGAATCCCACCGCGCATGCGGCTACGAGCGAACAAGCGATTCTCGTCCGCATGCGACTCCCCGCACGCGGACGAAACTTTGCACCTACTAACATTCCCGCTCCCCTCAGCTCGCAGCGCGCACACTGCAACAACGCACGCGCAGTGAACGTGCCGGAGCGATGACGACTGCCAGGTCGTTGATGCCTCTGTGGAGTTGGAGCCATCCCAACGCAAACGCAGTTGGGGGATTTTTCAACAGCCCCCGCGTTGGCACACGGCTATGCACATCGGTGTATGCACCGATCGCGGCGCTTTTTTGCCGATCGCAGAAGATCGCTCTGATCGTGTCGCGCTTCCTCTGAGCTTGTGCGCGACGCCGTGAATCGCAATGCCGCCATCTCCTGCGGTTGCGGCCTCTCGTGTGTGATCACCCGAATGCAAGGACTTGCTGCATGCGAAACAGCGTCGCCATGGTGTCGACGAAGGAAAGACGCATGTCCGAACGGATCGACAAATACGAAATCGTGGAGCCCATCTGCCGCGGCGCTGCAGGCGTCGTGTACCGCGCAATGGATTTGCGCCTGAAGCGGCCGGTTGCGCTCAAAGTCTTCTCCACGGGCCGCGCGCTGGCGGACGAGCTTCGGGCGCGCCTGCTGTGCGAAGCAAGGTTGTGGTCGGCGCTCGGGCACCCGAACCTCGTCAGCATCCACGACGTAGGCGAAGAGCAGGACGGCTCTTACGTGGTCATGGAATTGCCGGAAGGGCCGACCCTCGACCAGGTGCTGCGCGAATCCGCGACGATCCCGCTCCAGCAGAAAATCTCGATCATGATCCAGCTTGCCGGTGCGCTGCACTATGCGCATCAGCGCGGTCTCGTGCATGGCGACATCCGGCCGGCGAACATCGTTCTTCCCGACGACGGCACAGTGAAGCTCGGCGACTTCGGCATGAACAAGCCGTTCGATTCCAACAGCCCCGACGAGCTTGCGGCGGCAATCACGCCGTACACGGCCCCCGAGCAGCTGCACGCGCGCGTCGATGCACGCTCGGATCAGTACGCACTGGGCGCCGTCTTCTACGAGCTGCTTTGCGCGCAGCCGCCCTATGCAGCAAGCGGTGGAGCGTCTGCGCGCGAGATGCTTGCAAGCGAGCGTCCGCGATCTCTGCGCGAGATTGCTCCAGGGCTTCCAGGCGATCTCGTGCCCATCGTCGAACGCGCGATGCGGGCCGAGCCGTCCGAGCGCTATTCCGATCTGCGCCAGATGCGCAGCGAGCTCGAGACTGTTCTCGCGAGGCTCGTCGCCGCGGAAACCAGTGCGCGGCAGGCGCTGAGTCCGGGGAAGCTCGGCGCGGCGCCATCACTGTCGTTCGACTCGAACGAAAAGCCCGCGCGACGCGTGGCCGATGATTTCCGCGGCTGGCAGCGGTCGAACGGGACGCTGGTCGCGTTCGCTTCCGTTGCATTGTTCTCTCTCGCCGTTGCGTGGTGGACGGCGCAAGAGACGCGCACGGCACCCGCGCCGCAGGCAGCAGCCGGCACCTCGCCGCGCGTTTCTGCTCGCGTGGATTCCGCCGTCGTTCGCGACGCCGCCACCCGGGAATCGGCCGAGGCCGCACGCGACCGCGCATTGGCGGCGCGATACGGATCCGCCAAATCCGAAGCCACGTACTATGCGGCGGACCTGCACCTTGCCGCGCAGCGCAAGGAAGCCGAGGCGGACGCGGCGATCGCAAGGAACGACTTCGCGACCGCCACGGTTCTCTACGACATGGCGCGCGACGGATATGACCTGGCCGCACAGAAGGCCGAGCTCAAGTCGACGACGCTCGACAAGCAGAACGTCGATGCGCAGGTTGCCGCCGACGCGGCCCGCAGCGGATCGAAGACAACCGTCGGCTCTGCCGAGATCACTGCACAGCCGCCGTATGCGGACGTTCGCAACCCCGAGATCCCGGCCGATGCATCGGAGCGCTACGGACGCGTCGTCTATCCCGGCGCCCCGTACGAGAATCCCACTGCAACCGAACAATCCGGACGCATCCGGCCGAAGATCGTCGAGCCGCTCCAGCCGCTCGATCACGTTTCCCAGGAACGCGTGCAGCCCCAGGACCGTTCGAAGCCGCTGGCCGGGTTCGCGGCCGTCTTCGCGGAGCCGACGGACGGCAATCACCACGGCGGAACGTGGGGAGCCTGCTGGCGAAGCGATCCTGCGAGTGCACGCGAATGCGCAAAGGCGAGCTGCGAAAACGGGCGCACGTCGAGCCAGCCCTGCGTACAGCTTGCGCTGAGCCGGCCCGGCGAACACTGCGCAGTCGCGAGGGCTACCGGATTCGGCGTCTCGTGGGGAGCGTGCAGCACGAGCCGTTCGGAAGCCGAAAGCGCTGCGCTCAGCGGCTGCCGCGACGAGACTATGCGCAACTACGGTTCGACGTCGGCCGCGTGCGCGGTCGCGTGGTCGACGGCGCAGTAGCGCGCAACGTTGCCGGCTCGAGTACGGCTTACGCGGCTGCCGCCTGCCTCAACGCATCGCCTGTTGCCTGGTCGGCGGGGAAGAACGCTTCGATCGCGAGCTCCGACAGCGTGATGTCGACCGGCGTTCCAAAGACCGTGATCGTGCTGAACAGCGACAGCACACCGGCCGCCGTCCGAAGCTGAAGCGGAATCACGACGCCTCCGTAACCGCCGTCGGCGCTTCGCGGCGCGGAGGTTCGCGCAGGCGCTGCTTCATCAGAAGGCACGGGATACGCAGCCAGCTCGCGATGCAGCTCCGCCAGCACCGGGTCCGCGCTCGAATCGATCTGGCGGCGAAGCCGGACCAGCAGATGCTCGCGCCACTCGGCGTGATTGACGATCCTTGGCGCGAGCCCGCCGGGATGAAGGCTCAGGCGCAGCACGTTGATCGGTGGAGTGACGAGCGCCGGTGTGATGCCGGCCAGAAGCGGCGCGAGGGCGCGGTTGGACGCAACCAGCGTCCAGTGACGATCGACCGCGATCGCAGGATACGGCTCGTGCCCCTGAAGTACGAGATCGACGGCCCGCCGCGCCGACGAAAGCGCAGGATCGTCGAGCGAACGCTCGCGAAACGTCGGCGCAAAGCCCGCCGAAAGCAGCAGCGAGTTGCGCTCGCGAAGCGGAACGTCGAGCAGCTCGGCGAGATGAAGCAGCATCTCGCGGCTCGGCTGCGCGCGGCCGGTCTCGAGAAAGCTCAGATGTTTGGTGGAGATCTCGGCCTCGCACGCGAGATCGAGCTGGCTGCGGCTGCGCCGCTGCCGCCACTGGCGAAGCATCGTTCCGACGGGCTGTGCCTCGGTGATCATGCGCGCGAATCTAACGTGCGCATTGCCGCGTTGCCATTACCTGCGAGGTAATCGACAACCGGCACGACCGGTCGCATCGTGGCGTCACTTTCAACGCAAGGAGAACGCCATGACCATATCCTCCAGGAATCTTCTTCCTCGCAAAGCCTTTCTCGCCGATGACCGGAGGTACGCGTGATGCCGTACGTTACGACCGCCGACGGCTGCAGTCTTTTCTACCGCGACTGGGGATCAGGCTCTCCGGTCGTGTTTCTTCATGGATGGGGTCTCGGATCCGGCATGTGGGAATACCAGATGCCGTGGCTCGTCGATCAGGGGCTTCGATGCGTCGCCTTCGACGCGCGCGGATGCGGACGCTCGGACGATCCGGGGCGCGGATACGATTTCGACACGCTCGCGAGCGACCTTGCGGTCGTGCTCGAAAATCTCGATCTGACCGGTGTAACGCTGGTTGCGCACTCGATGGCAAGCGGGACCGTCGCACGCTACCTGACCCTGCACGGTGCAACTCGAATCGCGCGCGTGCTGCTGCTGGCACCGACGACTCCATTCGTGCTGAAGACCGGGGACAATCCGCACGGCGTGGACAAGGCGGCGTTCGACTTCACGTGCGACCAGCTTGCGCGCGACCGGCCGCGCTTTCTCGCGGCCGGTGCCGAAGCATTCTTCGGCCGCGGCACCGAGCAGTCTCCGGTATCCCGCGAGATCATCGAATGGGCAGTAGGTCTTGCGCTGCAGGCCTCGCCGCGAGCGACGATCGGCTACGTGCGCACGTTCTCCGAGAGCGATCTTCGCGGCGACCTGCGGTCGTTCACGGTTCCGACGCTCGTCATCCATGGTGATGCGGACCAGAGCACGCCGCTCGAGCTGACCGGTCGCCCGACGGCCCGCGGCATCGACGGCGCGCGCCTCGTCGTCTACGAGGGAGCCGCTCACGGGCTTTTCTTCACGGAGAAGGAACGGCTCAATCGCGACCTGCTCGAGTTCGTTTCCTCGTAGCGGCTCCGCGATATACGGGTCCTCACGTGAAGGCAGGTGCATTTCCGGATGCACCTGCCTTTGCCACAAAAGCGAGGAGCTCCCGCGATGACTGTCACGATCCGACCCGCGAGGCCCGAAGACGCCGAGATCTGCGGCACGATCTGCTACGAGGCGTTCAACCACATCGCCGGCAAGCATGGCTTTCCGCCGGATTTCCGTTCGGCGGACATCGCGATCGGCGCGATGTCGATGTTCCTCACGCGCAGCGACGTCTACGCGCTCGTTGCCGAGACAGGCGGCAGGATCATAGGCAGCTGCTTCCTGTGGGAGACGTGCGCGATCGCCGGCATCGGGCCGATCACCGTGTCACCTGCGGATCAGGACAGTGGCGCCGGCCGCCGGCTGATGGACGCCGTGCTTTTGCGCGTCGCGGAAAAAGGCGCTCCGGGCGTTCGGCTGGTGCAGTCGGCGTATCACAGCCGCTCGCTGTCGCTGTACACGCGGCTCGGCTTCGACGCGCGCGAGCCGCTGTCGGTGATCCAGGGCGAGCCGATCGGAATCTCGATTCCCGGCCATCCTGTCCGCAAGGCCTCGACCGACGACGTTGCCGCGTGCAACCGCCTGTCGATCGCAGTCCACGGACACGAGCGCTTCGGCGAGATTCAGGATGCCGCCGGACAGGGCACGCTGATCGTCGTCGAGCATGACGGCCGCCTCACGGGATACTCGACGACGGTGGGATTCTTCGGACATTCGGTCGGCGAGACCAACAACGACATCAAGGCGCTCGTCGCCGCGTCGCCCGGCTTTGCCGGCATGGGCTTCCTGCTGCCGACTCGCAACAGCGATCTCTTCCGCTGGTGCCTCGCGCACGGGCTGCGCGTGGTGCAGCCGATGACGCTGATGTCGCGGGGATTGTACAACCAGCCCGACGGCGCGTTCCTTCCGTCGATCATCTTCTGATCGATCGGCTGCACGCGCCCGACCTGCCGATTGCGCCAGATGGACGCGGTGTTCGGTTCACGCGCCGGGAAGCTTCCCTTCGAGGTACTGCGGCTCGATCACGCGCTCGCGGATCCGCCATCCCCTGGGAGTGCGCACGAACCGGTCGCGGTAGACCGCGCCGACCCACAGCATTTCGACGCTGCCGTCGTCGCGCGGATAACCGAGCGGATTGAACAGGTAGCACGTGCTCGACGCTTCGTCGCCGTGCAGATCCACGGAGATGTTGGTCACGAGGTGCTGGACCACGGTGAAGATCGACAGTGCGCGCTCGAGCCACTGCTTGATCTCACCGAGACTGCCGCGGATGCCGCCCGACGCGGTGTAGTCGCCGATGCCGTCGGCAGTGAATACTTCGTCGAGGAGCGCGAAGTTCTTCGTGTCGATCGCCGCGCTGTAGCGAACCAGCACGTCCTGGATGGCGAGACGGTCCGCGATTTGTGAAAGCTGGTCGTGCATCGCCCGAGCATCGCGCTGCGGCCGCGCCGAGTCCAGACCTGCGCCGGCTTTTCTCCGGAGCCGCCGTCCATGTAGAACGCGCGCGGACGTCTGTTCGTCTCGACCGGCAAGGCCTGAGCGGACATCGCGGACATGGGAAATCCGGCGCACATCACGATCGGCTATCAGGACGGATGCCTTCACCCGTTGTGGCTCACGAAGGCCGGCGTGACCGTCGCCCGCGCGTTCGGCGCCGACGCGATCTGGGTACCCGATCACTTCATGGGCTTCGCGCCGAAATGGCTATGGACGCCCGACGTCGTGCCGGCCGCCAGGACCGTGCATTCGATGGATGCGCTGTTCGATCCGGTGCCGATCATGACATGGATCGCTATGAGGTTTCGCCGGCCGCTTGTCGGAACCTCGGTCACCGAGCCGATCCGCCGCCACCCGATGTCGCTCGCGCAGACGTTCGTGACGCTCGACCACATCTCGCGCGGTCGCGCCGTGCTCGGCATCGGCAACGGACTGCGCGAGAACACCGAGCCGTACGGGCTGCCCTCGGACGAGCGCGTCGCGCGCCTCGAGGAAGCGCTCACCATCATCCGCATGCTGTGGGACAGCCGCGGCGCGCCGATCACGTTCGACGGGAAGTACTGGCCGCTTCGCGATGCCGTCTTCGACCTGCCGCTGTACAGGAACCGGCCGCCGCGCCTGTACATGGGCGCGCATTTCCCGCGCATGCTCCGCATGTGCGGTCGCTGGTGCGACGGCTGGTTGCCCGGCCAGAAGATCGACGGCGCCGAGTATGCGCGCCGACTCGCCATGATCGCCGAAGGTGCGGAAAGCGCCGGCCGTTCGATGGACGGCTTCGTGGCCGGCCAGACGCTTCTGGTCGCGATGGGAAAGAGCCGCCGTCACGTGGTCGAGAAGGCGCTCGCGAACAGGTACGTCGCCTGCATGGCGTGCGGGCTTCCGCCCGACGTGTGGAGGCAATGCGGCCTCGAGCATCCGATGGGCGAGGACTTCATGGGGTTCCTCGACCTCGTGCCGTCGCGCATCACTCCGGCCGAGATCGATCGTGCGCTCGCGCAGCTGAACGAGGCGCTGCTCGATCGCCTTTTCTTCATGGGCAGCACCGACGACATCCTCGCGATGGCCGAGCCGCTCGCGCGCGCCGGATGCCGTCACTTCATCGTTGCGAACATGGGCGCTGCGTTCCTGACGGAAACCGCGCGCGATGCGGTCGAAGACCTGGTGCGCCTGAGGGCACTGATGAAGGGATTGAGAAGACTGGCCTGAGCGTGGCCGTCGACGCGGATCAGGTGCGCGGGATTTTTTCCTGCGGGCTTTCGATCCCCGGGCGCTGCATCTCACTCATCTCGTTCATCAGGGCGACGAGTCGCTCGTTCTTGTGTTCCCACAGCTCGCGGACCCATGCCTGCACGCGCTCGCGATAGACCGTGTCGTCGGTGTAGTTGCCGCGCCGGATGTCCTGGGGAATCGTCTCGACCGTGACCTCGGCGATCACGCGCTCGACCTTGCCGGTCAGCCAGTCGCGAAAATCCATGTTCGGCCGGCTGTACGCGATCGTCACGTTGACGAGCGTGTCGAGGTCGCCCGAGAATGCATCGAGCACGGCCGCGATCCCGCCGGCTTTCGGCTTCAGAAGATGGCTGTGCGGGGATTTGTACTGGTCGCGCTTGGCCGGAGAGAAGCGCGTTCCCTCGACGAAGTTCATGATCGAGATCGGGCCGAGCCGGAAGCGGTCGCAAGCACGCCGCGTGCTCTCGAAATCCTTCCCGCGCAGCTCCGGGTGCCTGGCCAGCTTGGCCGCGGAGTAGCGCTTCATGAACGGCATATCGAGCGCCCACCACGCAAAGCCGAGCAGCGGGAAATAGATCAGCTCCGACTTGATGAAGAAGCGCAGGAACGGGATGTGGTCGATCAGCAGGTACTGCAGCAGCAGCACGTCGGTCCACGTCTGGTGGTTGCTGGCCACGAGATAACGGCCGTCGCGCCGCAGCCGCGGATCGTCGAGGCCGCGAAACTCGAAACGCGTCGGCAGCGCGAGCCTCTGGAAGAAATTGTTGCCGTGGATCCACGCCTCGGCGACGACGACCAGCGGCCTGGTCCACCAGTGACGCCAGCGGTCGTTCGGAATGGCAAACTTGATGACCGCCAGGAACAGGATCGGAACGAAACAGACGAACGTATTGATGGTGATCGCCATCAGCAGAAGCAGGCCGAGCAGGGGACCCGGGAGAAATCGGTACATGTGGTGCTCGCCTTGTTTCCGATGCTGAACCGTTTTCCGCGCTGCGATCGTATCGTGCGAGGCGAGCGGCTGGTCCGGACGGCCGCTAGATACGCACCTCGACGGGCAAAAAAAAGCCCGCGATCGTCCGCGTGCGACATGCGGTGCGTCATGCGAGCGAAGCAGGCGCGGTCGCGCCCCGCTACCGTGGCGTTTCGTAAGGTCCGGCGATAGCGTTCGGCCGTGATGAATGCGCCCATCGTGATCACCGGAGCCAACGGGCTCGTCGGCTCGGCTCTCGCAGAGTTCGCTCGCGACGGCGGGTTCGCTGTCCGCAGCCTCGTGCGACGGCCCGACGGATCGCCGGGCCAGTACGCGTGGGATCCGGCCACTCGTTCCGTGGATCCGTCTGCGCTCGATGGCGTGCAGGCGGTCGTGCATCTGGCCGGAGAGAACATCGCCGACCGCCGCTGGACGGACGAAACGAAGAGCCGCATCCTCTCGAGCCGCACGCAGGGGACACAGTTTCTGTGCGAGACGCTGGCGCGGCTTCGCAAGCCACCGCAGGTTCTCGTCTCCGCATCGGCCGTCGGGTTCTACGGAGATCGCGGCTCCGAGCCGCTCGACGAAACATCGAGCCGCGGCCGCGGTTTCCTGGCAGAAGTATGCGAGCAGTGGGAGCAGTCGACGTCGGTCGCGCGCGACGCCGGCATTCGCGTGGTTCTGCTCAGGCTCGGCGTCGTGATGACTCCCGCCGGCGGTGCGCTCGCGAAGATGCTTACTCCGTTTCGCTTCGGCGGCGGAGCCACGCTCGGCAGCGGCGAGCAGTACGTGAGCTGGATCGCGCTCGAGGACCTGCTCGCCGCCATCGTCCATTGCATCGGCGAGAGCCGCCTCGACGGCCCCGTCAATGCGACGGCGCCCGCGCCGGTGACCAACGCCGAGCTCACTCGCACGCTGGCATCGGTGCTCCGCCGGCCGGCATTCCTGCGCGTGCCGGCGTTCGTGCTTCGCGGGCTGCTCGGGGAGATGGCCGACGAGATGCTCCTCGCATCGGCAAAAGTGTTGCCGCGACGGCTCGACAAGAGCGGGTTCGTTTTTCGCTACCCGGAGCTCGGCGCGGCCTTGAGCGCGATGCTGGCCGGATAACGACCCGCTCTAGCCAGAGAACGCGACGCAGGACCGGAACGGTGCCGCATTCTGCCCGCCGCAGCCAGAGGTAGCGCGTCAGACGTGATTGCGCAGCAGCAGCTCGCGCGGATGCGGCTCGAGATAAGTCTGGCGCGCAAGGGTTTCGATGCCGTGAAGGTCCACGTAGTGGCGCACCAGCGTGATCGGCACGACGAGCGGTACCAGCTCGCGGCGGTAGTCCTCGATCACTGCCGCGAGCGCCGCGCGTGCGCGCGCATCGAGGACGTTCCGAAACTGGCCGAGCATGTGCTGCAGCACATTGACGTGGCGCCGCCGGACCGCAGGTTTTGCAAGCGCGGCGAGGAACGCCGTGCGGTACTGCGCAGCGACCTCCGAACGCGGCATGGCGGATGCTCCCGCGACGATCCTGCCGAGCGCGGTCGCAGCAGCCGGCTGATGCGCCGACAGCAGCATCTTTTCGCGCGTGTGAAAGTCGACGAGGGATTTCATCGTCCAGCGGCCGGCGAAGAGCCCTGCGACGCGGTGATGCGCAAACACGCGCTCGATGAAGCTCTCGCGCAGCACCGCATCGCAGAGCCTGCCTTCTTCCTCGACGGGAAGATGCGGCAGAGCCGCGAGAAGCTCGGCGGCGAAGATTCCCGAGGTCGAATCCGACGGCATGCCGGCGCTCGTGTAGACGCGTACGCGCTCCATTCCGCACGACGGCGAGGACTTCTTCAGGATGTATCCGCAGATTCCGAGACGCGACAGCGCCGCGATCCGCCGGCGCGCGAACCGGCGCATCGTATCGGTATGGTCGGCCCCGCTGGTCACGCCGCGCATGCGAACCTCGCCGCCGGTTCGCACCAGGCGCACCGGCTCGCGCGGCGTTCCCATGCCGGCTTCGACTTCGGGGCAGACCGAGACCATCTCGAAGTGTGCGGCAAGCACGTCGGTCACGTAGCGATCGTGTTTGTGTCCGGCATCGTAACGCACCGGCTCGCCGAGCAGGCACGCCGAAACGCCGACGCGAATCCTCGCAGACGGCAACGGCTCACCCGATAGCTCCGCGCGCCCGGCCTTCTTCTCAATCGTTCTGCCGGAAAATTTTCGCACTTCGGCCACGACCGGCTTATACCGCGATGCAGGTGCACAGGAAGCCGGCTGTTACTGGCGCCCGCTGATTCGGGGGAGGTGCAATTGCGATGCTGCTGACCACGTTCGCCGCAATATTGACGCTGTTCGTGATGCTCTGGGTGGCCAGCCTCATCCTTCACGACGCGAGCATTGCCGACCGGTTCTGGGGCATCGGATTCCTCATCATCGCATCGTCGGCGTCGGCGGCGACCGACGGTGCCGTCGTGCGTGCGCATCTCGTGCTCGCGCTGACCGCGATCTGGGGAGTGCGCCTGTCGCTGTACATCATGATGCGCAGCATCGGCGCGGGAGAAGACTTCCGCTACCGGCAGATGCGCCGGCACTGGGGGGAATCGTTCCCGCTCGTCAGCCTCGTGACGGTCTTCGGGCTCCAGGCCGCCATTGCGTGGATCGTCTCGCTTCCGGTGCAGGCTGCGATCGCCGCGCGAACGCCGGCCGGTCTGACGCTTCTCGATTTCGCCGGCGTAGGCATGTGGACGGCCGGATTCCTCTTCGAGACGATCGCCGACTTCGAGCTCGCGCGCTTCAAGTCCGATCCCCGCAACCGCGGCCGGCTGCTTGATCGCGGACTGTGGCGCTACAGCCGTCACCCGAATTATTTCGGCGATGCGCTCGCGTGGTGGGGACTGTGGCTGATCGCCGGAGCAACGGGCGCGTGGTGGACCGCCGTCGGGCCCGCGCTGATGACGTTCCTGCTGCTGCGGGTCTCGGGCGTCTCCCTGCTCGAAAAGAACCTGCGCAAGGCCCACGGCGACTACGAATCGTACTGCCGCCGCACGAGCCCGTTCGTGCCGATGCCGCCGCGCGGCGGCTGAGCGGCGGCTGCAGGCTAGTCGCCGCTGCGGTGCCGCGCGATCTCGCCTTCGACCATGTAGATCACGTCCTCGGCAATGTTCGTGGCATGATCCGCGATGCGCTCGAGATAGCGCGAAACCGAAAGATAGTGCGTCAGCGTCGCAAATTCCGACGGATGCCGCCCCACCGCGTCCTCGACGCGCCGGAACGTGTCGCGATGCATCGAATCGGCCTCGTCGTCCATCGCGCAGACCCTGCGCGCGAGCCTGGCATCGAGATTCACGAGCGCATTGAGCGCCTCCGACAGCATCGAGCGCACGAGCTTTGCCATCGCGCCGACGTCGAGCGGCTTCTCGCTCACCTCGGCCACGCTCGAAAGGAACACCGCGCGCTCGCCGATGTTGACCGCCAGGTCGCCGATGCGTTCGAGATCGCTGTTGAGCCGGATGCACGCGACGATGAAGCGCAGGTCCTGCGCGACCGGCTGGTGCAGCGCGAGCAGCTTCAGGCATTCCTCTTCGACTTCCACTTCGAGCGCGTCGATGTGCGAGTCGAAATCGATGACCTGCTGGCCTGCCCCCGCGTCGCGGGCGTTGATGGCGGCAACGCTGCGCGCGACCGATTCCTCGACGAACGCGGCGAGCGAGAGAATCTGCTTCTTCAGCTTCTCGATTTCGAGATCCAGGTGCTTCGGCATTGCGTTCCCTCTTCCTTACCCGAACCGACCCGAGATGTACGCTTCGGTCGCTTTCCGGTGCGGCCTGCTGAACATCTCGAGCGTTCCGCCGTACTCCACCAGCCGGCCGAGATACATGAATGCCGTGAAATCGCTGGTCCGCGACGCCTGCTGCATGTTGTGCGTGACGATCAGAATCGTGTAGTCGCCGCGCAGCTCGGCGATCAGGTCTTCGATGCGCGACGTGGCGATCGGGTCGAGCGCCGAGCACGGCTCGTCCATCAGCAGCACTTCGGGGTCGGCCGCGATCGCGCGCGCGATGCACAGGCGCTGCTGCTGTCCGCCCGACAGGCCGAGCGCGCTCGCCTCGAGACGATCCTTGACCTCGTCCCACAGTGCGGCGCCGCGAAGGCTTCGCTCGCAGACCTCGTCGAGCACGCGGCGGTCGCGCTCGCCGTCGATGCGCAGCGGGTAGACGACATTCTCGCGGATGCTCATCGGGAACGGATTCGGCTTCTGGAAGACCATGCCCATGCGCTTGCGGAGCTCGATGACGTCGATCGCCGGATCGTGGATCGAGTGGTCGCCGAGGCGCATGTCGCCGCGGATGCGCACGCCTTCGACCAGATCGTTGAGGCGGTTGACCGAGCGCAGCAGCGTCGACTTGCCGCAGCCGGATGGACCGATCAGCGAGGTGACCTTGCGACGATCATCGAGACGTCGAACAGGGCCTGGCTCTGGCCGTACCAGAGGCAGAACTTCTCGATCGTAACCGCTGCCTCCTCGCCCGCCAGCGAGCGATGCGTCTCGGTCGCCGCGTCTTTCGCCCGCGCCGCATCGTCAAGGACGGTGTCTGTCGAGGCCATGGTCCGGATCTCCGTCTCGAGCTGCATCAGAACTGGCTCGTCATGAACCGGCGGCGCAGGCGCGCGCGCAGCCAGATCGCAGCGAGGTTGAGCGACGCAATGATGGCGATCAGCAGGAGCGTCGTCGTGTAGACCATCGGCTTTGCGGCTTCGCTGTTCTGACTCTGGAAGCCGACGTCGTAGATGTGAAACCCGAGGTGCATGAAGCTGCGCTGCAGATGAACGAACGGCGCGACGCCGTCCACGGGCAGCTCCGGCGCGAGCTTGACGGCGCCGACCAGCATCAGCGGCGCAACTTCGCCCGCGCCGCGGGCGATCGCGAGGATCATGCCGGTCAGAATTCCCGGCATCGCGCGCGGCAGTACGATGCGCCGGATCGTCTGCCACTTGGACGCCCCGCACGCGTACGATCCTTCGCGCATCGAATTCGGAACCGCCGCGAGCGCTTCCTCGGTCGCGACGATCACGACCGGCAGCGTCAGCAGCGCGAGGGTCAGCGAAGCCCACAGGATGCCGCCGGTGCCGAACGTCGGCGTCGGCAGCTTTTCGGAAAAGAAGACCTGGTCGATGCCGCCGCCGACGATGTAACAGAAGAACCCGAGCCCGAACACGCCGAAGACGATGCTCGGCACACCGGCCAGATTGTTGATGGCAATGCGCACGGCGCTCACGACGAAACCGCCGCGCGCATACTCGCGCAGGTGAAGCGCCGCCAGCACACCGAACGGCGTGACCAGCATCGACATCAGCAGCGTCATCGCGAGCGTGCCGAAAATGGCCGGAAACACCCCGCCTTCGCTGTTGGCCTCGCGCGGCTCGTCCGTGACGAATTCCCGCCAGCGCGACAGGTAGACGGACAGCTTACCGGTGAGCGTGAGCTGGTTGGCCGGATACGCGCGCACGACATCGGCCAGCTCGAGTCGCTTCTCTTTCCGGTCGCCGGTGCGAAGCACGAGGCCGTAGCGGGCATTCTCGGCATCGAGCGCGCGGATCTGCTCGCGGATCGCGGCGAACTCCGTGTCGGCGTCGGCCTCGAGGTCCTGGGCCGCCTTTGCCGCGGCGTCGTGCTGTGCGGAGCGGCGTCCGTACCGGACATCGGCCGCGCGCACCGCGAGACGCGCGGCTTCGAGCCGGCGGTTGACGCGGCCGATTTCGTCGACCTCGAGCGCACGCCGCTTGTGCCAGCGCGAGGCAACTTCGCCGAGCGTTGCGTCGAGATTGTCGATGATCGCCTGCGGAGTGTCGGCAACGGCGACTCCATCGACGAGGAACTGAACCGGATCGCCGTAGAACCTGCCCCATGCGCGACGTTCGACAACCATCGCCCACGGCGGCAGCGATTCGGTGCGAACCTCCGGCTCGGACACCCAGCGGAAATGCTCGCCGGTCATTTCGAAGTTTCCGGTGCGCACGAGCCGGCGTCGCACGGCGGTCAGAGCGGCATCGGCCGCCGGATTCGCCGAAACAGCGGCGGATGCGGCGGACGGTGCGGCGTCGGCGGCCGCATTCGCAGATGCCGCAGCCTGCGCCGGCTTCGTCGAATCGGGCCCGGCCACCGGCGTGTAGAGCTCGCTGCGCGTGACCTCGCCCATCGCGACCACGCCGCCCGTGGTCTCGATGCGAACGACCGGAACCGGCCAGAACGTGTCGATGCCCTGGACGATGACGAGCACCAGCAGGCCCGCGATCATCATCAGCGAAATCGCAAGGCCGCCCGACGTGAGCCACAGCATCGGCTCTCCGTACGCGCTGAGGCCGCGCAGGCTGCTGCGCGGCGAGCGGCGGGGGCGGCGGTCGCCTTTCACGGCCTCGTCCGATTCGGGAACGAGGCTCACAGGCTTGCGGCCCTGCTGCGAAAGCGCAGCCGCACGAGCTCGGCTGCGGTGTTCAGCACGAACGTCATGATGAAAAGCGTAAACGCAGCCAGGAACAGCGTGCGGTAGTGCGAGCCGCCCCGTACGGCTTCGGGCAGCTCGACGGCGATATTGGCCGACAGCGTGCGGAAACCATTGAATACGTTCCACTCGAGAACCGGAGTGTTGCCGGCCGCCATCAGCACGATCATCGTCTCGCCGACCGCACGGCCGAGGCCGATCATCATCGCCGAGAACAGGCCGCTCATCGCCGTCGGGATGACGATGCGCACGGCCGTCTGCCAAGGCGTTGCGCCGAGCGCGAGCGAGCCCGCGCGGAGACTTTCCGGAATGCTCGACAGCGCGTCTTCGGCGATCGTGTAGATGATCGGGATGATCGCAAACGCCATCACGAAGCCGACGACCAGCGCGTTCCTCTGCACGTAGGTGCCGAGAAACGTCCCGCGAAGATCGAGTCCGGCCGCCGAGAGCAGCGAAGCCGCGCCCCATGCCGCCGCAATGGCTGCGACCGAAGCCGCGAGGAATACAGCGAGCGAGCGGACGGCAGCGCTGCCACGTTCGGTGCGGCGGCCGATGCGACCGACGACAACGGCCGCGGACGTCGCCGTGAGCGGCAGCGTCACGAACAGCCATCCTGCGGTTGCATCTCCGATCCGGCCGTCGAGCCAGCGATGGATGTCGCCGGCGAACAGGTGCCGCTCGAGCGCGGGACCGACGATTACCGCTGCAGCGACACCGGCGAGGATTGCGACACCCGCGAGCGCGAAGCGCGCCTCCTCGAGCTTCGCACGGCGGCCGCTGCCCGCGAACTGCCACAGGTGCGCGGCCAGAAGCAGCGAGAACGGAACCAGCACGACGGCGGCGAGAACTTCGGTCACCGACCGCTCGACGAGCGGAGCAAGGACGAGCGCGGCCAGAAATCCGAGCACGACGCTCGGCAGGCTCGCCATCATTTCGATCGACGGCTTGACGACGGCCTTGACCTCGGGCCGCAGGAACTCGCTCGTGTAGATCGCGGCCATCAGCGCAATCGGCACTCCGAACAGCATCGAGTAGAACGTGGCCTTCATGGTACCGAACACGAGCGGCCACAGGCCGAGCTTCGGCTCGAAGTCGTCCGAGCCGCTCGACGACTGCCAGACGTGATCCGGCTTCGGATAACCTTCGTAGAGAACGGGCCTGAACAGCGAGCCGGCAGAGACCTCCGGGTGCGGCGCGTCGAGCTCGAATGCTTCGAAACGGCCGTCCCACGCGACGACCGTCTTGTCGTCCGGCAGCATGGCGAGCGCCGAAATGGCATTGCGTGCATGCGACTCTGCGACAAGGCGCTCGGACGTGACGTGGTAGATGCGAACGGTGCCGTCGGCATAGCCGGCCGCCAGCAGGCGCGTGCGCGGCGACGGGATCAGCGCGGTCACTGCAGCAGGGCCGGCCTGGAGATCGTGTGCGCGGATGAAGTGCGCGCCATCGCCGGTGGCCATCGTTGGCGCCGGCACCTTGAACCACGCGTGCAGGCCGCCGCGCGTGTCTCCGACGACGATCGTGTTCTTGCCGGTCAGGAACGTCGCCGAGCTGATCTGCGCCTGCGGATCCCGCAGCAGGTCGAGCTCCTCGACGATCGCGGGCTTGGCGAGGTCGCGGACGTCGACACGCACGGCATGTCCGTCCTCCCAGACCGCAAGCGCGTTGTCGCCGAGACCGCGCAGCAGCACCCATTTCGGAAGACCGCGTGCAGCGACTTCGAGGCGAATTTCTCCGGACTCGGTCGAAAGCTCGTCCTTGCCGGTCATGAAGTTCTGCGTCGTGCTGACCTGCGTGACGCGCAGCACGCCGTTCGTATCAATGGATGCGAACGCGGGCCCGTTCGATGTCACCGACAGATCGACGGCGTGGATCGCCGCGTTCTCCACGAGCGGAATGGGATCGTCGACGGTGTAGCCGATGCTCCGCAGCGCAAACTGGTCGGCGTTGACGCGCTCGCCGACTTTTCCTTCGAGCAGAAAGTGATCGCCTGCTTTCCGGTCGCGCAGCGCTTCGGGCATCTGGTCTGCATCGCGGTATTCGGTGCGGTTTTCGACGCGTGCGAAGCGAACGCTGCCGTCGGCGAACCCGAACACGCCCTCGCCGGCTCGAACCGGAAACGCGAACGACACGGGCGGCACCGCGAACGGATGGATTTCCTCGAGCGTGCTGCCGTCCGCGGTCGCGATCGTCACGAATCTTGCCGCGTCGGTCCACGCCCACATCGTCGAGAACTGGTCGTCGGCGCCGGCGGCAAGCACACGCTCGCCCGCCGCAAGTCCGGAGCTCAGCTCGAGCGGCGCAGAAATCGACTCACCTCGCAGCAGCGGCCAGACGACCCAGAGCAGGAACAGGAAGACCGTCGAGATCGCGCCGATCGTGGCGACGCCTCCGATGCGGATCACGGAGCGTGCGACACGATCGGCGAGACGCACGGACGACCTCGTCCTGCGGTCCTGCCTCTTTCTTGAAACGGCACTCATCGCGCCATCGCAGCGGATGCGAATCTTTCGACGGCCGTCAGTTCAGCCCGGCTGCGGTCTTCGATTTTTCACGAAGCGCCGGAGTCAGCGGAAAGTACCCATCCTTGACCACCGTTTCCTGGCCCTGCTTGCTGAGGACGTACGTGAGAAACTCCTTTCGCAGCGGGTCGAGCGCTTCGCCGGGCTTCTTGTTCACGTACAGCAGCAGGAAGCGCGACAGCGGGTATTCGCCGCTGTATGCGTTCGCGAGCGTCGCTTCGACAGGTTTTGTCGTTTCTGTCTTGGCAAGCGGCACGGAGCGTACGTCGGCCGTCTTGTAACCGATGCCGCTGTATCCGATGGCGTAACGATCGCTCGCGACGGCCTGGACAACGGTCGAGCTGCCAGGCTGCTCCTTGACCGAATCCTTGAAGTCACCCTTGGCGAGCGCGTGTTCCTTGAAGTACCCGTACGTGCCCGACGCCGAGTTGCGGCCGTACAGGCTGATCGGCTTGTCCTTCCATTCGCCGCCGAGACCGAGGTCGCCCCACGTCACGATGTCGTTGCTTCCGCTCGCGCGCGTCTTGGAGAAAATTCCGTCGAGCTGTTTCAGAGTCAGCTGCTTGATCGGATTGTCCTTGTGGACGAAGACCGCGAGCATGTCGATGCTGGTCGCAACGGCAGTCGGCTCGTAACCGAAACGCGTCTTGAAGTCGGCGATCTCGGCATCCTTCATCGGACGGCTCATCGGACCGAACTGCGCGGTGCCTTCGACGAGCGCCGGCGGCGCAGTCGACGAGCCCTTCCCTTCGATTTCGATCTGGACGTTCGGGTAGAAGGTCTTGAAGCCTTCCGCCCACAGCGTCATCTCGTTGTTCATCGTGTCGGATCCGACGCTCTTGATCGTTCCGGACACGCCCTTGACCGGGCTGTATGCGGGTATCGAAGCATCGATTCCGACCTGGGCAGCTGCGGGCCGGCCGGCAAGCGATGCCGCAGCAAGAAGGGACAGCGTGAAAGCGTGCGAAAATTTCATCATCGATTCTCCTGTTACCAGCTGATGCGGAGCCCGGTCGTCACGCCCCAGCCGTTGTAGTGTCCTCCATCGTGAGGAGCGTCATCCATGTTCGCGTACTGAAGACCGGTCTGCCATTTCAGCTTGTGGCCGTAGAAATACTTGTTCAGGCCGAGGTAGATCTCGTGGTACTCGTCGCCCACCGGCTTGCCGTTGCTGACGCCGACGACCTTGTTTTCGTAGCGTGCGAGCCGGATGCCGTTCGGGTCGTCGCTTGAAATTCCGGTGTAACGAAGCACGACCTGCCAGGTCTCGAAGAGCTTGACGGCCGGCATGATCTGGCCGCCGACCAGGTCGCTCTGCGTGCCGTATCCGTCGGCGTAGTCGACGTCCGTGTAGAGGCCCCAGCGTCCTTTCTCCCACTGCGTGCTCAGCGACAGCACGTGCTCGTTCGGACGCGTGAAGTCATTCTGTGGGTCCGGGTTCTGGTAGACGTAGTCGAGCCGGATCAGAGCTTTGTCGATGCCGACGATCGAATTCAGGTCGTAGCCGCCGCTCACGAGCACGAAGTAGTCGCCCTTGAAATCGCTGAATTCGGAGTTCTGGTCGCCGGCAGTGAAGATGCCGGCGTTGTACGACCACTTGCCCACGTCACCGCTGACGCTGACTCCCGGAATGTACTCGTCGGGGAACCAGAAGTTGTTCGCGACGTTGCTGCGGTCGATCGTAATCAGCTGCGTCGAGCTGGTGCTGCCGTCGAGCGTGAACTTCGCGCCGTGCTTGCCGACCGTCAGGTTCAGCCACTTCCGCGGTGACCACTTGACGTACGCATCGGTCAGCTTGGTATAGACCTCGTCGCAGCCGCTCCCAGTGGTCGGGTCCTTGCACGCTCCGGCGTTCTCGTGGAAGTCCAGGTCGGTCTCGACGTGCGCCGTTACGGTCTTGAACATGAGCGCCTTCAGACCGATGCGCGTGCGACGGTTGACGAAGTTGGTCGCGTCCCCCTGGTCGGCATCGAAGTGGTAGAAATCGACCTGCTCGCGGCCGACGATGCTGAGCTCCTCGATCCACGGATTGGCCGGGTTGCTGTAAAGCTTCGGGAGCGCCCAGATTCTGTCGTAGATCGACTTCGGCGCGGGCGGCGCAGGAGCCGGCGCGGCAGGAGTCGCATTTGCTGCGCTAGCGGTTTCTGCGCTTGCGACATCCACCCCGCCGATGATCGCCGCAGCGAGCGTCAGCCCGGCGATAGCAACCGTTGAAAAAATTTCCCCGCTCCCGGACCGGCGTCTAGCGGCCTGCGAACGGACGAGCCCTTTGTCCATCACCAATGTTTCTCCCTTGCAGACGCCTGCAGTGTTCCGGCTGCAGGCCTGCGGTGTTCCGGCTGGGACCCGCCGTGTTCCTCGCAGGTCCGACCGGAGCGTAAACGGAGTTTGTTAAGGAACGGTAAGCTTACGGTAAGGATCAGGCTCAATCGCCGAGGATCCTGCAGCGTGTGCGCTGCTGCGCGACGGCAGCCGGCGGCTCAGCGCGGCCCGGGCCCGCCGATGGCATGGTCGAGCGCGTACTGCGCCTTGTTCCATTCCACGATCGTCCTGAGCCCGTTCTCGCGCGCCCGCACGAGGTCCTCTTCGGCCTGAACTGTCTCGAGAACCATGCCGACCTGGAAATCTTTTCTTTCGCGCGACAGACGGAAACCTTCCTCGGAGTCGCTGAGAAGTCGCCGCGACGCTTCCAGCTGTCCGGCGAGCGAACGGACCCGCGACTGGGCTTCGACGACCTCGCGCACGATGCGATCCTTCTGCCGCTGTTCGATCAGCTCCTCGGTCCGCAGGCGCGCACGGGCAGCGTTGATGGGAGCAGGATCGAGCAGGCCGCCGGGGCCGATGCGCCAGTTGATGCCGGCAGCGTAGTCCTGCGAAGCGCCTCCATGGTCCGGCCGGCCGTCCGGGCTGCCGCCGATTCCGCCGACCGATGCGAGCGCACCGATGCTCGGAATCAGCGGACCATACACGGCCGCGTCCTTCGCCTCGCGCGCGGCAGCCACCGCAGCCGCCGCCTGCTGCAGCTCCGGTCTCGACGCCACCGCGCGGGCGACAAGCGATTCGAGCGGCTGGTCCGCATCGACGAGCGTAAGCGTCGCGAGATCGCCGTCGCGCGGATGGAGGTCGACGCTGGCGTCGAGGTGAAGCAGATCCGAAAGGCGCGCGGCGGCGACGCGACGCTGGTCTTCGGCTTCGAGCACGGCGATCCGGCTTTGCTCGGTCAGCACCCGGACCCGCAGCTCATCTCCACGAAAGGCTACCCCGACGCCCACCGCGCGATGGAGCTCGTCCTGATAGGTCCGCGAGATGCGCTCGGCCTCTTCGCGCACTCGGAGGCTGACCGCGGCCGCGAGAAGATCAAGATACGCGTTCGCCGCCGACAGTATCGTGTCGTTGCGCTCTGTGTCGATGCTCGATGCCGCCGCGCGGACCAGCTGGTGCGCCGACAGTGCTGAAAAATACGTCGCGCCGACGTCGAGCTGCAGGTGGACACCGGCGCCGCCCGAATAGGACTGCTTGTCGACGTCGATGACTTCGCCTTCGACGTTCTGGATCCTGCCCGAATGACGATTGTAGGCTGCTCCCGCCGCCAGCCACGGAAAGAAGCGAGCGCGTGCACTGTGCTGGGCAGCTTCGGCAAGCCGCAGCCTTTCGCGCGCGATCTGGATCTCGAGATTGCGCGCGCCGGCAAGCTGGAGCGCCGTCGGCAGATCGATCGTCTGGGCAACGGCAGGCGCGTCTTCGGCACTCACGGTTTCGACAACCGCAAGTGAAGCGAACGCGAACACCAAAGCCGCTGCGCTCACGATTGCGATCCTGACTCTCGCCGATGTCATTGCGACTCCGCACGCTTGACCGGCTGGCCGTCGGCAAGGATCTGCTTGCCCACGAGAATGACCGGCTGGGCCTCGTCGATACCGTCGGCGATCTCGACCGTTTCGTGGTTCTCGAACCCGACGTGGACAGTCTTCTTTCTCGCGCGGGACTCGCCGTCCACGACAAAGACGCTTCTGCCGGTTTTTTCGGTGACGACCGCCGCCGCCGGCACAAGGAGCGCATTGCGGTGCAATTCAACGCCGATGCGCGCGGTCGCATACATCCCGGGGCGAAGCTTGCGTTCGGGATTGTCGACGTCGACCTCGGCGAGCATCGTTCGTGTCGCCTCGTCCAGACCATATGCGATCCGGCTGACGCTCGCGTGGAACGTGCTGCCGGGGAACTCATCGAACGTGATGTCGACGGGCTGGCCGTTGCGCACCGACGGCACGTCGGCTTCGGGCACGGCCACCTTCACGCGTACCTTTCGAAAATCGGCGAGGGTTACGATCGCTGCGTTGCCCGCCGTGCTGCCGGTGGTTGCGGCCGGCACGAATGCTCCCGCGTCCACGAAGCGTGCGGTGACGACACCGGCGAATGGGGCGGTGATTTTCGAGAAACCGAGCAGAGCTTGCTGACGTGCAAGCGCAGCTTCGGCAGAAGAGAGCCGCGCCGCCGCGTCGTCGGCCGATTGAGGCGTGACGAGATCGGGCGCCTTGCCCCGCGCATCCTTCAGCCTTGACGAAAGAAGACTCGCGACACCGACCTCGGCCCGGGCTTTGGCGATGTCGGCAACGACTTCGGGCACCTCGATCTCGGCGATCAGGCTTCCGGCCGCAACGTCGTCTCCCTTGTCTACAGCGATCGTCTGGAGATATCCGGCGACTTTCGCGTAAAGCGTGACCTGCTGCCACGCGGCGACAGTGGCAGGCAGGCTGAGGTTTCGAAGGATCTCTCCGCGCCGCGGCATCGCCTCCTGTACCGCAGCGGGCGCCGCCGCGGGTGCGGTCGTGGTCGGCGCAGGGCCGCAGCCGAACGTCGCCGCAGCGGCGGACACGGCCAGTACGCAATGCACAAGGGAACGGATCATCGTCATTTCGCACCTCGCGCGGCCGCCGGGCCCTGCAAGCTGCGCAGCAGATGATGGCGACTCCCCGGATCATCCGGATCGAGCGATCCGGAGACAACGCCCGCACGTCCGCGCAGAAGCACGAAGACCGACGGCACGACCAGCAGCGTGGCAAGCGTCGCGAACGCAAGACCGCCGATGACCGCACGCCCGAGCGGCGCCGTCTGCTGGCCGCCCTCGCCGGCTCCGATCGCCATCGGGAGCATGCCCGCAATCATCGCGCAGCTCGTCATGAGAATCGGCCGAAGCCGCGATTGTCCTGCGGCGATGGCTGCCGCCCTGGCGTCTCCGGACTCGCCGCGATGACGTTCCGCGAACGTGACGAGCAGAATGGCATTGGCGACCGCGACGCCGATCGCCATGATCGCACCCATCGCTGACTCCAGATTGAGCGTCGTTCCCGTCAGCGCGAGCACGATGCTGATCCCGGCCAGAACCGCCGGGATCGTCGACAGCACCACGAGCGCAAGCGCGACAGACTGAAAGCTCGCCATCAGCAGAAGCAGGATGACCACCACGGCAGCGACCAGGCCCGAACGGAATCCGCTGGTCAGCTGCGTCAGCGGCACGGCCTGGCCGCGTACGGCAACGCTTGTCTTCGCGGGAGGCGGACCGAGCTCACGGAGTGCGTCGGCGATCTGGGCGGTCACGGTCCCGAGATCGGCATCGTGCAGATTGGCCGTCAGGCTCACCAGGCGGGCCATGTTGTATCGCTCGTACGTGCCGACGGCGGTGCCGGGCTGCACGCTCGCAAGACTTCGAAGAAGCACGGGCTCGCCTTCGATGGTACCGACCGGCACGTTCTTCAGGTCTTCGGTCGATGTCATGCGCGACTGCGGGATCTGAACCTGCACGTTGTAGCTGACTCCGGAGGTCGGGTCCGACCAGAAGTTCGCGACGGTAAAGCGGCTCGAGGTCGTCGCGGCGACGAGCGAACGCGTGATGTCGTCGACTTTGACGCCGAGCAGGCCGGCCCGCTCCCGACTGACGTCGACATTGACGGTCGGAAAGTCGAGCGACTGGGCGAACTGTACGTCACGAAGCGTGGGCAGTTTCGAGAGTTTCCCGAATATCCGGTCTGCGAACTCCTTGTCGACCGAAAGACTGGGGCCGCTTACCGCGATCTCGACGGGCGTTGCCGCGCCGAAGCTCATCACGCGATTGACGATGTCGCTCGGCTCGAACGAGAACCGGATGCCCGGAAGCTCGCGCGCAAAGACGCCGCGCAGCGTTTCGCGAATCGTTTCATCGGGGGGAACCGCGCCGCGTTTCAGCTGCACCGCGAGCCAGCCCTCCTCGGGCCCGGCATTCCACAGGTGGATCAGGTTGACCGGATAGTTCGCAGCATGGACGCCGACCAGGCCGATCGACAGCTCGAGGTTGTCCGGACCGACTTCCCGGCCGACGATTTCGAGCACTTTCTTCGCAATCGACTCGGTCTGTTCGACGTTCGTACCGGTCGGCGCGCGGAAACGGATCGCGAGCTGTCCGGCGTCGACGCGCGGGAAAATTTCTGTGCCGAGATGCCCGCCGACCAGCCGGATCACGACAACGGCGGCCACGACATATGCGGCCGTCGCGGCCAGACGCGCACCGAGAATACGGTCGAGGAGCCTCGCGTACCTGCGCCGAAACGACTCGAACCCTGTGCGCCCGCGCGGCGACGCCGCCGCTTCGTCACGCGCACGAAGCATCCAGACCGACAGGACCGGGACCAGCGTGCTCGAGAGCAGGTACGACGCGATCATCGAGTATCCGACCGCCATCGCCATCGGCACGAACAGGGCCCTCGCCGAGCCCACCATGAAGAACGCCGGCAGGAAGACCGCAACGATGCACGCCATCGCCAGGAAGCGCGGCAACGCGGTCTCCTGCGTGGCATCGAGCGCCGAACGCGCGACGGGGCTTCCGGCTTCGCCGTGCGCATGGATGTTCTCGACCGTAACCGTGGCTTCGTCGACGAGGATGCCGACGGCGAGCGCAAGGCCGCCGAGCGTCATCAGGTTGATGTTCTGGCCGCTCGCCCACAGCGCGAGAGATGCCGCCAGCAGCGAGAGAGGGATGTTGAGCACGACAACGAACGCCGTTCGCCAGTCGCGAAGAAACACGAGAACCATGATTCCCGCCAGAAGCGCTCCGAGCAGGCCTTCGCGAGTCAGGTCGCCGATGGCGCGGGTGACGACCGGCGACTGGTCGAATTCGTAGTCCACCTTGACGTCGTCCGGAAGCGCGGCCTGAAAACGCGGAATGTTCTCCTGGACAAGGCGAACGACACTCAGCGTGGACGCATCGGCGCGCTTGGTCACCGGGATGTAGACGGTGCGGCGGCCGTTCGCGAGAGCGTAGGAGGTGACCACGTCCGAGCCGTCCTCGATCTTTCCGACGTCGCGCAGGAACACCGCACCCGCCGCTGTCGTTCGCAGCGCTACGCTCTCGAGGTCGTGGATGTTTCGCACCACCGAATTGACCGGCACGAACGGATACGAGTCGCCCAGGTTGATGTTGCCGGACGGACTGATCGCATTGGCGTGCGTTACGGCGGCCACCACGTCCTGCGGTGACAGGTCGTACGCTCGCAGTTTCTGGGGATCGACATTGACGACGATCGTACGCGCGCTTCCGCCGAACGGCGGAGGAGCGGAAACTCCGGGCAGGGTCGCGAACATCGGACGCACGATGTTCAACGCGGCGTCCTGCATCTGGCCGAGCGTGCGGGCGGGATTGTCTGTGGAAAAGACGAGATAGCCGACCGGGACGCTTCCGGCATCGAAACGCATCACGAATGGAGGCACGGTCCCCGGCGGCATGAACGCACGCGCACGGTTCACATAGGCCACCGTCTCCGACATCGCCTGCGACATGTCGGTTCCCGGATGGAACTGAAGCTTCATCAGCGACGCGCCCTGGATCGATTTCGATTCCACGTGCTCGATGCCGGTGATGTAGAGGAAGTGGTACTCGTAAAAGTACGTCAGGTTCCCTTCCATCTGTGCCGGGTCCATCCCGCCGTACGGCTGGGCGACGTAGATCGTCGGCACATCCAGTGGCGGAAAGATGTCGCGGCTCATGCGTTCGAGCGCGAGAAATGCGCCGAGCACGACGGCCACGACAATCGCCACGACCGTAAGCGGCCGGCGCAGGGAGAAGCGGACCGGATTCATGGATGGTGCACGGCGGAAACCCCGAGGAGACGCGACGCTAGCGCGTCCATGTGTGCGCCGCCAGTACGGACCCGGTTGCGCAATCCGGCCCGCATACGGCGTGGGAATGCGACCGGGATCAAACCGTCGGAAACCGCAGCGAGAAGGTACTGCCGTGCCCGGGCTTGCTCTCGACGTCGACCGAACCGCCCTGGGTCTGCACGATGTGCTTGACGATCGCGAGGCCGAGCCCGGTTCCTCCGAGCGAACGGCTGCGCGCCTTGTCGACGCGGTAGAAGCGCTCGAACAGCCGCGGCAGATGCTCCGCATCGATGCCGGGCCCGTGATCACGTACGGTGATCGAAACCGACCCGCCCGACGATGAACCACGGATCTCGACGACGTCGCCTTCATCCGAATACTTGATCGCATTGTCGATCAGGTTGACGACGGCCTGCTCGACGAGCGCTCCGTTGACCGGTGCGCTGAGGCCGGCCGCGCACGTCGCATCGAGCCGGATCTTCTTCTGCTCGGCCTTGTTGCGACAGACGTCGACCGCTCCGTCGATCACCGTCGCCAGCAGAGTCGGCGACTTTTCGATCCCGGGCTGGCCGGTTTCCTGGTCGATGCGCGAGAGCACCAGCAGGTCTTCGATGATCGCTCCGAGGCGATCGGCCTGCCGCGAGGCGATCTCGACGAAGCGGCGGGCATTTTCCGGCTCTTCGAGCGCGCCGCCGAGCAGCGTCTCGAGGAAGCCTTTGATGGACGTGACGGGGGTTTTCAGCTCGTGCGAGACGTTGGCCACGAAATCGCGGCGCACGGTCTCGAGCCGGCGAAGCCGCGTGACGTCGTTCAGCACGATCACTGCGCCGATGCGACGACCGGCGGCGTCGAGCACCGGCGCTCCGTGTGCCTGCAGATGGCGCGGCTCGTCGCCGTGGAGCGCGATGTCGCGCTCCAGCACCGCGTCGGCAGCGAGCGCCTCTGCGACGAATTTCTGGAGCGGTATGTTGCGGGCGACTTCCTGGATCGTGCGGCCGATGGCCTGGCGCGCGTCGACGTCGAGCAGCCTGGCTGCCGCGTCGTTGAGCGCCATCACGCGTTCGTTGCGGTCGATGGCGAGCACGCTTTCGATCATGCTCGACAGCACGGCTTTCTGCTCGTTGCGCTCGGCAACCAGCGTCGCAATGCGGCCGTCGAGCTCCCTGGCCATCTTCTGCATCGCACTGGCCACGCGCTCGATCTCGACCGAGCCTCCGGACGGAAGCGGCCGCGCGAGCCTGCCGTGGGCATATTCGTCGGCGAGCACTTCGAGCTCTTCGAGCGGACGCGTCAGCCGCCGCACGAAGAAGAATCCGAACGACAGCATGACGAGAGCCACCAGCGCCGCCGCCATGGCGGAACGCACGCGCAGCTGGCGATCGGCTGTCTCGAGCGCCTCGAGCGGTACTCCCACGCGTACGACGCCGAGCGTGCGCCCGTCGCGGCGGACCGCACGCGCCGAGTACATCATCTCGGTGTTGATGGTGTCGCTGT
This sequence comes from Candidatus Limnocylindrales bacterium, assembly GCA_035571835.1. Classification (NCBI taxonomy): domain Bacteria; kingdom Bacillati; phylum Chloroflexota; class Candidatus Limnocylindria; order Candidatus Limnocylindrales; species Candidatus Limnocylindrales bacterium. The sequence continues at coordinate 146,035 of DATNBU010000002.1, forward strand.
GCCGCACGGCCTCGCCGACTCCCGACTGGAGAGCAGCTGCGATCTCCGGGCGCCTGGCATGATTGTCCATCAGCGCCGGATCGTTGTCGGACTCGCCGAGCACCGTTCCGTCCGGCGCGATCACCGTCACGCGAACCTTCGCCTGCTGGCCGATGCGCTTGGCGACCGGATCGATCGCGGCGCGGTTCGCATCTGCGAGCAGTCCGCCGACGGCTTCGTCGAGGAGCGCGCTGGCCGATGCCAGCTCGGATGCGATCTGCGCCGAGTGCGACGAACGCATCAGGCGCGACGCCTGCCAGGAGACCGCGACGAGGCCGACCGTGATCAGCACCGCGAGCGGTACCGCAAGCTGCCACAGCAGCCGCGACCGGCGCATCGTCTCTGCCACGCTCACTCCTTGAAACGATAGCCGACGCCGCGCACGGTCTCGATGAGGCCACCGAAGCCGCCGAGCTTGCGCCGGAGCGCAACGATCTGCACGTCGACGGCTCGCTCGGTAACCGGATAGTTCTCTCCGCGGATGCCGTCGACGATCTGGTAGCGCGTAAAGACCCATCCCGGACGGCGCGCGAGAAAGTGCAGGATGCGGAATTCGGTATTGGTCAGCACGACCTCGTCTCCGCCCGCGCGCACTTCATGGCGGCCGGGGTGAATTTCGATCTCGTGAACGTGCAGCGTCTCACTTTCGGCGGGAACCGCGATCGTACGCCTCCTGAGAACCGCACGCACGCGCGCGAGCAGGATCTTGATGCCGAACGGCTTGGTCACGTAGTCCTCGGCGCCGAGCTCGAGGCCGGCGACGATGTCGGACTCCTCACCTCGCGCAGTGACCATGACGATCGGAATGTCTTTGGTAAGGGGATCGGACTTGAGGGATCGGCAGACTTCGAGACCATCCATGCCGGGAAGCATGAGGTCGAGCAGCACGAGGTCCGGCGGCTTGCGCCTGGCGGCTTCGAGTCCCTTCTCGCCGCTCGCGACGGTGGTCACGACGTAGTGCTGTTTCTCCAGGTTGTAACGAATGAGCTCGGCAATATCGTCTTCGTCTTCCACGACGAGAATCGTTTCTCTCGACATATGTGGTTCTTGTCGCACACGACGGCCGTCTTGCAAGGTTTGCGTTCGACCTTTCGTGTGAGTTTTTGGTTAGCGTGGTGCGCAGCCTCTTTCGTCCGCACATCGAAACGGCAGCCGTCCGTTGCGACAACGCGCAAACCACTCGCGAGCAACGCAGCAGGCAGCAAGAGGCACCGCAGCGCCTGAGATCCCCGATCAGCACGAGAATGCCTGTGCCTCCTCGTACGCGGCCCGGCATGAAAACGGCCGGCGCGGGCAAGAATTTCGTTATTACGGGTGGCTTCCGGGCGACTTCAGCTTTAACGTTGCCCGTCGGAACCGTGACGGACCAAGGGAGGTTTCCGGGATGAATTCAGCCAGACAGATGTTGTTTCTTTTGAGCGGCGCGGCGCTTCTGACCGCCTCGTTCTCGATCGTTCCGCCGCCGGCCCTGAGCTGCGGCGACAAGGATTCCGCCTGCGCATGCGGCGCGGCCTGCCCGTCGATGGGTGAAAATCCCACTCCGGGAGCCTGTGCATGCGGAGGCGCCGGCGAGGCTGCTGCGGCAGGCGCCGACGACCACGCCGGCGGGTGCGAGCACGCCGCTGCATTGAAGGATGCCGGCACGGCCACGGGCGGTCTTCGGGCCGTGATCGATCCGGCTACCGGCCAGCTCACGGCACCGGATGGCGCTTCGGCAGCCGCGGTTGCCGCTCCGGCCGCCGCAGCAGCAGCCGAGGCTCCCAGGGTTGTCGAGGTTCCGCAGCCCGGCGGTGGCGTGATGGCCGCGGTACCGGCCAATCGGACCAACCACGCCGTAGCGACCGTCGACGAGAACGGCAAAGCCCAGACCGGCTGCGCGGAATAGCCAGCCCCGGTCCTGAGCGGCCGAGGCGCGCGTCGCCACATCAAAACCGGGACAGGCACAGATTTCACGATCTGTACCTGTCCCGGTTTTTCTTTGACGTTGCGCTGCCGCTCGCCTCTCGTCGCGGTCTCGCGACGCTGATACGAGACGCTAGTAGATGATCTTGCCGCCGCCGACTTCCTGCGGCGTGACGATCCTGCTCGCCGACTCGCGGCGCATCTGACGGGCTTCTTCGATCATCCGGTCAAGCCCGGCCTGAATGGCCGCCGGAAACCTCTCGATCGCCTCCGCCAATGTCGCCGCCTCGACCGGCGCATGCACCGGCACGAGGCCCTGCGGCGTGAGGATCTGGGTTTCTACCGAAAACATCGTCGGGCGGCTGTCGTCGGTGCTGCCGTCGACCTTGACCGGCGTCAGCCGGCGAATCGTCGCGACGCGAAGGTCCGAGAAGACTTCCTCCCGATAGAGGTTTGTCGCATCGACTTTGAGCTCGTCGAGCTTGATGGTTTCGCTCATCGTCCTTTCTCCTGGCCTCGCTTTTTTTGCTGGCCTCGCGACGCATCTGCGCACGCGGCGGCCGGGCTGCTGCAACCCGAGGTACGGGTAGGACAAGCGGAAACCGGAGTCGAGCGAGCGAGTCTCAGTCGCGCGAGGACTCCAGTGTCAGGCGCGCGAGCGTTCCCATCCGGTGAGCGTCCGCATCACAGGGGTGAGCGTTCCACATCACGCGCGCGAACGCGCGAGGCTCGCGTAGTCCGGCCGCCCCGCATCATTCCATTCGCGGAACAGCTCGAAGAAGTCCGGGCCCATCGGATCGAGACCGCGGATCGGCATCGATCCGCGGCGAATCGTCCAGTCGTGCGGCGCGAGCTCTCCGGCGCGAAGGAAATGCTTTTCGGCCGCGTCGCGATCGCCGCGCTGGAACAGGAACCACGCGAGCGCGAATTCCGCGCGCGCGAGCTGTTCGTCGTGCGTCGGCGCCGGCTGCTCGCGCGAGACGTCGGCCGGCGACATCGGCAGCTCGCCGTCGAGAACCCAGCGACGTACGGCGTCCAGGTGCGGCGCGGATTCCTTGCCGTGGAAATCCTTGAACATGTCGCTTCCGTACTCGATCGCCGGCGCGCGCACGATGAGCCCGTTCTCGTCGATCCAGATCACCGTCGAGATGTTGATGATTCCGTAGCGGTGCGCGACGACGTGGTTGGAATCGATGAGCGCCACGTTCTCGTACGCCGGCTCTTTCGGAGGAAACGCCGCAAGCGCGCGTTCGACGTACGGGCGTGCATCTTCCGGAGACTGGTCGAGCGCAACGGTGAGGACGGTCAGTCCCTTCTCGCCGAGCTCATTCTGAAGTTGCTGCCAGACCGGCAGCTCTTCGCGGCACCCTCACCAGGATGCCCAGGCAATCAACAGGGCCTTTCGGCCGCGGTAATCACCCAGGCTGTGCGTGCGTCCGCTGAGATCGGGAAGCGTGAAGTCAGGAGCGAGGCGGCTCGCGATCGACGTTCGTCGTTCGCGCGCCGATTGGCCGATCGATGCTGCGCCGGCATCGGTGTCGCACGCAATCGGACGATCGGTGAGCTGCGCAAACGCGACGAGATCGATCGATCCGCCTGCGAGCACGGCAGAGGAAGGCGGCAGCGGGATGCAGACCTCGTCGCGGCAGAGGCCTTCGCGTTTGAGCGACCAGCCGAGCGAGCGCTCGAGATCCGCCGGCGAGACGAGCACGCGCGAGCCGTCGATGCGGGCATCGACGCTCGTCGTTCGTTCGTCATCGATGATCGTGAAGTCCATTGCGATGCTGGCCAGGCTCATGCCGGCTCGGCCGGCGGTCCGGCGTTGCGCAGCGGGAACACGACACGCGGAGGCGGCTGGTAGTTCATCGCGCGCATCGCGGCCTTGTACATCCGGTTGAAACGGACGCCGTCCCAGAAACCGAAGGTCATCATTTCGCCGTACGTCAGGTGGCGCTGCCGAAGCCACGCCGAATGCCATCCGCCGCCGACGCTGACGACGACCGGCGCGTCGACTTCCGGATACTGGTCGGCCGTGATGTCGAGCGTGTGCTCGCCGACGCGCAGCCATACGTGCGACTGCCACGGCAGCCCGGTGCCTCCACCGCCGCGCTCGCCGTAAACGAACGAGACCAGCGGGACCTGGAGCTCGGTAACGAGGTACTTGGCGATCAGCTGCGAGCTGTGCTTGCAGCACCCGATCGGAAACCGGGCCATGACTTTCGAGTGCCGTCGGACACTCGATTTCTCGAGCGCCCGGCGAAATTCGAGCGCCGTCACCGCCAGCTCGTGGGTGCTTTGAAAAACTCTTCGTCGCATCGGGACCCTGGTTGCCGACGGCAATCCCGCTTGCCGGGGGAACCCTGTCAGGTCGCGACTTTTAACCTGTCCGCAGGAATTTGACCACAGCGAATCCGGGGGAAACGCCGGAAAATGCCGGCGGCGGTCAGCCTTTCAGGGATGACGAGCTGGCGGCCACCAGCGGCAGGACGGTCTGCTCGACCGGCTCGGAGCCCTCGAGGAACGCTTCCATCCGGCGGTAGGCCTCGTCGTCCGTGTACTGCCGCGGCGGATGCTTGCAGAACCACGCGGCCGGCTCGTAGAGAACCCCACCCCGGCCGCGGTCGAGGGCGAGCCGGCAGCAGCGGATCGCGTCGATCGCGACCCCGGCGGAATTCGGCGAATCCTCGACCGAAAGCCGAAGCTCGAGCGACAGCGGCACGTCCCCGAACATCCGGCCTTCGATACGCAGGAAGCAGACCTTGTTGTCGTTCTGCCACGGGACGTAGTCGCTCGGACCGATATGGATGTTGTCGTCCTCGAGCCTTTCGCCGGCCACCGACTGGACGGCCTCGGTCTTGGAAATCTTCTTCGACGCCAGGCGCTGGCGGTTCAGCATGTTGAGGAAATCGGTGTTGCCGCCGGTATTCAGCTGGTACGTGCGGTCCACCTTGACTCCGCGCTTGGCGAACAGGTCCATCAGCGTCCGGTGCGTGATCGTCGCGCCGAGCTGCGCCTTGATGTCATCTCCGATCAGCGGAAGGCCGGCTTCCTCGAACCTCCGCGCCCATTCCGGATCGCTCGCGATGAACACGGGCATGTTGTTGATGAACCCGCAGCCGGCCTGCAGGGCGCACTCCGCATAGAAACGGGTTGCCTGCTCGGATCCGACCGGAAGATAGTTCACGACCATTTCCGCACCGCTGCGCTTGAGCTCGCGAACGACGTCGATGGCCTCCGGCTCGGGCGCGCCCCCGGGTTCGAACGTTCGCTCCCCGGGATATTCCGACATGTGCTCGGAGACGCCGTCCAGAATGCGTCCCATGCGCACCTCCACTCCCAGAGCCGGAACCTGCGGGCAGAAGCGGGCAGTGCAGTTGGGCGGGGCGAAGATTGCTTCCGACACGTCGCGTCCGACTTTGCGCCGGTCGATGTCGAATGCCGTAACTACTTTGATATCGCTCGGAACATAGCCGCCGATTGATCGGTGCATCAGGCCGATTGCCGCACCGAGCCGAGCTTCGTCGTAGTAGTGGATGCCCTGGACCAGGGAGCTGGCGCAGTTGCCAACCCCGACAATGGCGATCTTGATCGTGCTCATCCGCGCTTCGTCTCCTGGCGCTATGATGTCGGTCGCGTGAGCGGCTGATCCGCGGGACAAAGGGTCACGACACCCGAACAAACGATAGTTCTATCCTCGCGGATATGACAGAGTCCGGGCCCGATGATCACCTCGCCTGAGTCCCGTCGCCGTCCCATCAACTGGCCTACAGTGCTCTTCATCATCGCCACCACGACCGGCGCGCTGATCTGGCCGTTTTATGCGTGGCACCAGGGTGTGACCTGGTCCGAAATCTCACTGGCCGTTGCTTACTACTTTGCGTGTGGATTGGCGATCACCGTCGGCTACCACCGTTTCCTGTCGCACCGGACGTTCAAGGTGCATCCGGCTGTGGAGATGATGTTCCTGCTGTTCGGCGCGGCCGCGTGGCAGGGGTCGGCGCTCGAGTGGTCGGTCGATCACATCCGCCATCACTCGCACATCGACACCGAGGCCGACCCGTACAACCGCCGTCGCGGATTCTGGTATTCGCACATGGGATGGCTCGTCCGCCGCGACACCGACGTGCAGATGGCGCGCATTCCGCACTTCCTCAAGAACGACTGGATGGTGATGTGGCAGCACCGCTGGTACGTGCCGATCGCTGTCGCGACCAGCTTCATCATTCCTCTCGCGCTGTGCGGGTGGCACGGGCTGCTGCTGGTCGGCGCGGTGCGCATCGTGGCGCTCCACCACACCACGTGGTTCATCAATTCGTGGGCGCATACCGGCAACCAGAGGCCGTACAACCCGGACGTGACCGCATCCGACAACTGGCTGCTCGCCATCATCGCTTTCGGCGAGGGCTGGCATAACTACCACCACGCGTTTCCGAACGACTACCGCAACGGCGTCCGCAAGTTCGACTGGGATCCGAGCAAGTGGCTGATCTGGACGCTCTCGAAGCTCGGCGTCGCGTACGACCTGAAACGCGTCAATCCGGCCACGATCTGGAACCGCCGCGTCGAGGCGCTGCTCGCGTATGAAGGCTGCGCGAGCACGCGCGCCCGGCTGCTGACGGGCACGCGCGAATCGCTCGAGCGGCTGGCAGCGCGCAGCGAAGCCCGCCTCGCGCTGCTGTCGTCGCGCATCCACGAGCAGTTCGCATCGCACGTCGACCTTGCCGATCTTCGCCAGCGCGTCTCCAACCGCATGGACGAATGGAAGCACGCACGCGATCGCCGCAGCCTCGCCCGCGCGCGTCGCATCGACGAAGCCATCGAGCAGCTGATGCTCTACCGCGATCTTCTCGAGCGGCTGTCTTCCTCGCCGGCCGCTTTCCAGGCGAGATAGATCGGCGACGACCACGCGCGCTCCTCGTTCGGAGCCAGGCAGTCGTCGTCATACGGCGTTCGCCAGTCTCCGTAGCATGGCGAGACCTGCGTACACTTGCCGGTCGCGTCCGCACTGCAGCGCAGCCCACCCGCGTTGATCGCGAGCGTCGGTTCCTGGATCGCCCGCACGTAGTACAGGACGTCGCGCGATCCGCCCGCAAAGTCCGGATCGCTGAACTCGACGGCACAGCCGTTTTCGGACTTCTCGCATTCGAGCGTTTTCCACGGATCCTCGATCAGCCGCGCAATCGGCTCGCCGGGTCGTACCTGCGGCCGGATGCGGACCACTTCGATGCGCGAGATGCGGTGGCGTGTGTCGGACGGGTTGTAACACTCGCCGCCGCACAGGCGCTTTACTCGCTTCGCCTCGAGGCCTTCGAACGTGAATGCGGGGCAGCCGGGTTTCTGCTCGGGGCTTCCGACCGCGCGTACTCGGAACGTGGGTTTGCCGGACCACGTGAGACTCGCTCCCATCGGCGCGACGGCGTCGTCGCCGCGCACCAGATCGAACCACAGCAGGATCCGCTCGCCGCTGGTCGCGTAGACTTCCCGGCGCTGGAGCGCGTCCCAGACCGCGTCGCGGTCGCGGCGCTCGGCGTGCAGCGCCACCAGGCCGCCGGTGTAGTAGAACGACGAGCTGCGCTCGAAATCGAGAATTTGAAAACGCTGGAAGCGATTGTTCTTGGGATCGATCGCTTCCGAATCGGGGTTCGCCTTGCCGAGCGGTCGCGCCCATCGCCGCCAGAACGCGCTGCGCGGGCCGAACGCATCGGTCATTCCGTGCCGCTGGATTTCCTTGTAGCCGGTGCCGGGCCGCGCCGAATGATTGTCGCTCGAGCCGATGAATCCCGCATGCAGCCGACGCGGCGCGGCGGGATCGCTGAAATCGGTGAGCGCGAGCGCGTACTGCAGCGAGCCGCCCGGACGCGGCTCGAAGACCGGATCGAAGCAGTCGAGACATTGTCCGCACACGCCCCATGCCGCGACGTCCGCACCGGAGATCGTAAGGCGGCCTGAGGCACCGGCGGCAAGATAGTTGCGCCGCGCATCGTCGACACGGGTCCGGCACTCGTCCGACGCAGGATCCTTGCATCGCGAGCGAATGATTTCTCCCGCGCGCCAGCAGCACGGCTCATAGTCGGCGGTCGGCTCCGGGCAGACGAGCTGTCCCTGCGGATCGATGCCGGCTTCGCGCCACGATCGATACTCCTCGGTGTTGCCGTCGCCGGAGAAGATCTCGACCAGTCCGTTTTCTGCGCCGCGCAGCGACTTGTCGAAAAAGTACGCCGGCGGCGTGTAGGTTCCCCACGTCATGCCGTGCGGCACGACGATGCTGTCGGCGTTCCACTGTTCGAGCTTCTCGAAGAGCTCGGCCGGAGTCTTTGCGTAGTCGATGCAGTCGTCGGTGACGTCCTTTACGTCGACACCGGTCGGGCACGCTTCGGTCTGACGTGTTTCGCTCCAGAACTGCAGGAAATCGAGGTAACGGCTGCGATTGCGCCAGTCGATCTGCGGCAGAAGGTAACGCACGGCGGCCGGAAGCTTGTCGCTCATGACCTGACCGGCAAACGCCGACGCGGCGATCGGTCGTCTGGGAATCCTGTCGTCGTCGAGGTCCTTCAGGATGACGTTGCGGTGTCCGTAGTGCTCTTCCGCAGCCAATCCGATCTGCGTCCATTCGAAGCCGAGAAACGAGATGAGGTCGGGGGTTTTCGAGCTCGCGCCGATGGCATTGCAGCGACGGATCGTTTCGATCGTCTGTTGCCAGCGGCGGGGAGTCAGCGATTCGGCGTGGTCGGTGATGCCCCAGAAATCGAGACCGGAGCAATAGCGCGCAAAGTCGCACGCCGTCGCAACCGGATGCACGCCGGTTCCCTGCATCAGCGGCAGGCTCATCAGGAACGCGTCGGCCGAAAAGCTGCTGTGCACGTGCAGATCGCCGAAAAGGATCTGCTTGTCCGGAACGCGTGCGTGCGCGGCGGCAGAGACCAGCACGGCCGCGTTCTTCTGCGACTCGCTGCGCGCTGCGACGACGGCTTCGGGAATGGCCTTGCCGTGTATCGTGCCGGGGCCCTGGGATTCGCCGCGACAACCGGCTGCGAGCACTGACACCCACAGCATTGCCGCTCGCGCTGCCGCCGCGGCAGCGGTCGCACGGTTTCGCCTCGGATGCATCGGATCGCATTGTGCCCATCGAAGAGGGTTTGGCCAGCGGCGCTGCTGCAGACGAGGTTGTCCGTCCTCCGGTGCCGTGACAGATTCTCCTCGATGCGTGCTTCGCCAGAGCAATCCACGAGCGATACGACGACGGCAGGCAAGCGCCTTCTGGTTGCGAGCCCGCGCGGTTTTTGCGCCGGAGTTTCGTACGCGATCGAGATCGTCGATCTCGTGCTCGACCACTACGGACCTCCGGTCTGGGTTCGCCACGAAATCGTCCACAACCGCCACGTCTGCGACCGCCTGCGAGCGCGTGGAGCGATCTTCGTCGACGATCTCTCGCTGGTCCCGCCCGGCAGCCTGCTGATCTTCTCTGCGCACGGCGTGGCGCCATCGGTGCGCAACGAGGCCGACGGCAGGAACCTTCGCGTCATCGACGCAACCTGCCCGCTGGTGACCAAGGTGCACCTCGAAGCACTGCGCTTCGCCCGCGAAGACTACCGGATCCTGTTGATCGGCCACCGCGGCCACGTCGAGGTCGAAGGGACGCTCGGGCACGCTCCCGAGCGCATGTGCCTCGTCGAGACGGTCGCCGACGTCGAAGCGCTCGACCTTGCCGCCGACGAGCGGATTGCGGTCGTCACGCAGACCACGCTCTCGGTGGACGACACGCGCGAAGTCGTCGAAGCCATCCAGCGCCGCTTCCCGCAGGCTCGCACCCCGAAGAAAGACGACATCTGCTACGCCACGCAGAACAGGCAGACTGCCGTCAAGGACCTCGCTCTTCGCTGCGGCCTCGTGCTCGTGATCGGCTCTCCGAGCTCGAGCAACGCCAACCGTCTCGTCGAAGTTGCCAGAACCACCGGTGCGCGCGCGCACCTGATCGAATGCGCCGCCGACGTCAACGCCGACTGGCTGGCCGATACGGCAGCAGTCGGCCTTACGGCCGGCGCATCGACGCCCGAAGGTCTCGTTCAGGAAACGATCGAACGCCTGCGCTTGCTCGGCTGCAACGAAGCCGAGGATCTCGAGACGGCGCGCGAGAACGTCACGTTCACGCTGCCCCGCGAGCTGCGCGCGATCGCGTCGGCGCGCGATCCGCGCGAGCTCGAAGCGCAGCGGCTGCCGCGCGGGCAGCAATAGACGGCGCAACGACGCGTCCCTCCGGGTCGGCCGCGCCGCCCGAGCCCTCGAATCCGTCGAATCGCGCACGCCGCGCGGTACCGCCGAAAAACGCCTCGATCGCCTTCGCTGGCAGCGCCGGCATTCCGACGCGGCTCCTGCCGGTGTGATCGAGTAGCCGCGCGCCTTCCGGCAGCCGGCGCGGAAGCGTTCCGCGGACTCTCGCTTCGTAAACTGACGCGCGGATCTTGCGGCCGACGATGTCGTGACGGATTTCGAAAGATCGACCGGCGATCGACACATCGAGTGCCGCTCGCGCGCGCACGAGGTCCGCGAGCGCGGTTTCGACGTCCGAGGAGGCTTCGCCGTTCGAGCAGGCGGCTTCGCCCCTTTCGATTGTCGGCAGCTCCCACAGCCCGGCGAGCAGCGCATCGCCGCGCGATCGTCGCAGCAGCAGCACACGGCCGCCGACGACGACCATCGCACACGCGAGCTCGATTTCGCGCGGCGCTTTTCGCGCGCGCAGCGGGGCGAATGCGAGCGGATCACCGCTCGCACGCGCACTGCAGATTCGCGCCAGCGGGCAGAGCTCGCAGCGCGCGATCTTCGCAGTACAGACCGCCGAGCCGAGATCCATCAACGCTTCGTTGATTTCTCCCGGGCTGTCGCAATCGACGAGCCGCGCTGCGAGGTCGACGACGTTTTTGCGACCGTCCGCCGAGCGCGGATCGGTGACTCCGCCGATGCGTGCAACGACGCGCAGCACGTTCGCATCGAGCGCCGCTTCGCGCTCACCGAACGCGATCGCAAGGATGGCGCTCGCGGTGTACGACCCGATTCCGGGAATGCCCTCGAGTGCTTCGCGCGAACGTGGAATGCGGCCGGAATGCTCGGCGGCAACGCAGCGTGCGCCGGCATGAAGCATTCGCGCCCTTCGGTAGTAGCCGAGGCCCGACCACTCGGCGAGCACGTCGTCCTCGTGCGCGCGGGCGATCGCTGCGATCGACGGGAATCTGCGCATGAATCGCTTGTACGGCTCGACCACCGCCTCGACGCGAGTCTGCTGCAGCATCACTTCGGAGACCCAAACCCGCCATGGATTGCGACGGCTTCGCCACGGCAGCTCGCGCCGCGACTGCGCGTACCACGAAAGCAGCGCGCGGCGCGCAGTTGCCGCTTGCCGCGGGGAGCTGAGTGGTCCTTCGCTGGCGTCCCGAGGCACGCCAAGCGTTTCCACGGAACCGCGTCCGGCCGCAACGCGTGCGGTGCGGCGGTCGATCTGGCGGCGATGAGATCTGGCCGTGATGGCGGCGAGCTATGCGAAGGGCTGCAGCAGTGCGCAGACCACGCGGCGCATCTCGGCGGTGGCGGTTGCGACGTCGTAGCCGGAAAAGCGCCGCATCTCGTCCCAGACCTGGAACGTGCAGAACGCCGCGATCGTATCTCCAAGCCGGTTGTCACCCCCGGCCCGCGCGACGTTGAGCTCGGGGCCAAACGCGCGCTCGACATCGAATCGGTGAAGGTTGCGGGCGAGCTCGAGGCGCTCCGCAACGATTCTCGAGAACGGCTCCTGGAGCATTGCGGCACGCCGGATCGGCGCGATCGTCTCGTAAAGGTTGGAGCGGTAGTTGACGAACACGTCGATGCGCGACGGCAGGTCGCCATCGTAGTTCGTACCCGTGTAGAGGCGCGCCACACGGTTGGTCTGGCGATCCGAGACCGCCACGAACAGGTCCTCGAGGTCGGCGAAGTGCTGGAAGACCGAACGTACGGAAAGTCCCGCCTGCGAGGCGATCGAGGCTGCGGTCGGCTTGAGGTCGCCACTGTCGAGGAGAGCGATGGCCGCGTCGACGATCGCTTCGCGCGTCTTGACCGCGCGCGCTCTTCGCCCGTCGACGGTAACGACCGTCGCAGTACCCGCCGAACCCATGAGGTCCCTATATTCCATCTTGCACCAAATGTGCGAATAGTTTTCTTTTCCGGGGTTAGTTACGCGGCGCGTCAGCCGGGGCAGCGGCATACGTGCGGCACTGCGCGTCGCTCCGTGCGCGTGCCTTCGGCGCTCCCAACCTGGTAAAATAACAGATGATTTTTACGACTTACGGCTACGGGGCGGTGCCTTTGCACCAGCGGCGACGCTCCCCGTTTCATCCGGGCCAGTCAGCGAGCCGTTATCAAAATGTGCCGGAAGTCGGGGTGCTGCCTGCGGTCGGGACGCCAATCGAGAATCAAAGTCCGCGGCTCCGACCTGACCGCCGGCCCGGCGCGAGTATTGCGAATCGATCAGGTCGCCGCACGCATGAATGCACGAAACCACATCTTCAGCGCAGCCGGAATCCGGACCTGCAGTGACCATATGCGCAACCGCCAACACGATGAGCGGTCGAGGCGCGAGCGAGCGTGCGCGCAGATGACGACAACACGACCAGTGACATCAGCGCTGCGATGGAGTACACACGATCCGCTGGATTGCAGACCTCAGCGGGGAATCAGGTCAGTAACGTGCCGGTAAAGGGGCTGAAACAGGCAGGTCTTCATACGATCGTGGCGGCGCTCACGGCACTTGCAGCCCTGCGCGCGGGCCCCGCATCCGCAACGCCGACCGCACCCGCTTCACGCTACGCATCGATCGTCATCGACGCAGACACCGGGTCCGTTCTTTACGAACGCAACGCCGATCTGCCGCGCTATCCGGCTTCGCTCACCAAGATCATGACGCTGTACCTCGCCTTCGAGGCACTGGCGACAAAGAAGCTCTCGCTCACCGACGAGCTTCCCGTCTCTGCGTATGCCGCGGGCCGCGACCCGTCGCGACTCGACCTCGCCCCCGGCTCCAGGCTCAAAGTCGAGGATGCGATTCGCGCGATCACGACCAAATCCGCCAACGATGCCGCCTGCATCATCGCGGAGGCGCTCGGCGGCGGAAGCGAGAAGCACTTCGCTGAACGGATGACCGCCAAGGCCAAGGCGCTCGGACTTACCCAGACCACGTTCCTGAATGCATCGGGCCTGCCGGAAGACGGGCATCTGACGAGCGCCCGCGATCTGGCGCTGCTCTGCAAGGCGCTGATCCAGAAATATCCGGACTTCTACCGTTACTTCTCGACGGACACGTTCGAGTTTCACGGCACCCGCTTCAACAACCAGAACCGCTTCCTCCACACCTACTACGGCGCCGACGGCATCAAGACCGGATTCGTCAATGCATCGGGTCATAATCTTGCTGCGTCGGCGGTTCGCGGCGGCAAGCGCCTGATCGCCGTCGTCCTCGGCGGCGACACACAGGCCTGGACGAGAGAACACGCCACCCGCCTGCTCGACGTCTCGTACGCGAAGATCGATCCGAGCCTGGTGATGGTCGCGAGCAATGCGGTCAATGCTGCCGACGAAGCGGCGGAGTCCGCGCCCACGGTGACCGCCGCAGTCGCATCGCCGCCGGCGCCGCAGACCCCCGTGGTGCAAGGCTCCCAGCCGCCTCCGCCGCCTGCCGTGGCGACTACCGCCACTGCGAGCCCGCTCCCGCTTCCCAACGCGACGGCGAATCTGACGGCATTCGTCGCCACCTCGACCGCACCAGGATCTCCTGGACCTGCGGCAAGTACCGGCACCGTGTCGGACTCCGTACCCACGAAGCCTGTTCCCGCGGCAGCAACGAAGCCCGCACAGGCTGCTGCGCCCGTCCCGGCGCTCGCCGAGCCCGCCAGATCTGCAGCGGCAGCGAGTCCGCCGGCCTCCCCGAATTCGTCGACCGGCCGTGCCGCGAGCGAGAAAGCGCCGCCACAGCAGAAAGAGCCGACGCCGGCGGCAACGCATTCTGCCGCTCCTCCTGCCGCAATCGTTCCTGCGTCGGCAGCACCGGCTGCCGCCACTGCTGCAACTCCGATCGCTGCACCCCCGAAATCTCCGCAGAAACCCGCCGAGGCTTCCGTGCCCGTTGCGGCCGCTCCTGCCGGATCAAGCGGCGGCGCGCTGCCAGTCGTCGAGACAGTCTCATCGTCTTCGGGCGCGGCCACCGGCGGGGACTGGTCGGTGCAGGTCGGTCTGTTCCGCGATGCAACGGTTGCTCGCCGCCGCGGTGAGGAAGCGCGCCAGCAGATGCCCATGCAGCTTCGCGGCGCCGATCTCGTCGTCGGGCGCGCCGTGGACGGCGTGCACGTGACGTCGCGCCTCAGCAGGCTCACCGAGCAGGACGCCCGCGCTGCCTGCAACGAGCTTCAGCGAGGGCGCGTGCCGTGCGTCGTCGTGCCTCCCGGCCGGCCGCTGATCGTCGCCACCAACTGACCTTCCTGTCCCAGGCCCGCTGTGGGCCTGTTCACGTCCGTCGATCTCCGCCCGCGCCCAGTATGCCTTCCTCCGCCTCGTAGCGCCGGCGCGCTCCCCCAATGACGTGACTCACACGCTTTCTTTGGCCTAAGGCCAGGCCACCGAAGTTGACGAGATCGTTTAAGTCGGACAGGGTCTTGCCTGTGCTGAATGTGCAGGGGGTCCTTTGGTCGGCAGCGGAGGCCGATCACAGAGGGTCAGGGTAGCGGAAACGCCAGGTCTTCGGGCGCGTCGAGGAGGGAGCTGTCCGGCTTCTTCCAACGACTTGCGTCCATCTTGGCAGGGGATGACCGGATCGGCGCACGGCCGGTCCGCGAGCAGCGACTGCGATAGTCGAAGGTCGAAAGAGGTAAAGGAGACGTCATGAACAATTTCATCAGGAACCATCGGAGCACTCGCGCATCGGCGGGTCGTTTCGCGTTCGCCGTTCTGCTCGCTGCGATGGCAACGGCCGGCTCTAGCCGGAGCGCGAATGCAGCGCCGTGTCTCGAAGAAGCGTTCGGCACCGACACGGTCTGCACGTCGAACGATATCCGGGTCGCCACGATCGCAGCGACCGAGGTCACCGAAGCCTGCGACGGCAGTCCGAACGACACGTTCACCTTCACCGGAAGCCTCGAGGTCGAGTTGTCCGCGACCACGCGCTACGACATCGGCTTCTACGTCGGCGAGAACCCGCAGTCCTCGACCAACGCCGACTGCTCGGTCGGCATCATCGACCCGGCCCTCGATCCTGCGGTCACTGACCAAGACCAGGACCAGTGCGGCGACGTGACCGGAACCGGCGTCAGCGGCGTGCTCGTCACCGGCATCCAGGCACCGTGCATCGACGCGAACCACGACGGCTTTTTCGACGTCAACATCTGTTCGTCGTGGAAGAACTCGGCGGACGGCGTCTGCACCGGCCCCGAAACGGCGATCCCGGAAACCAAGTCGAAGTGCGACTGCCAGGTCCTGGCCGTGGAAGTTCCCAAGTGCGACCAGTTCCCTTCGCTCTGCGAAGACAACAATGTCTGCACCGACGACATCTGCAGCGTGGGCGCGCCGGGCACCGACGACTTCGGCTGTCTCCACACCCCCAATACCAGCCCGTGCACGGATGACGGTCTGTTCTGCACCGGCACGGAAGTCTGCTCGGCCGGCTCATGCACGAGCTCTGGCAATCCGTGCATCGGCGGCGATGTCTGCGGCAACGTCTGCAACGAAGACGCCAACAACTGCCTCGTGACCCAGGGAACGGTCTGCCGCGCAGCCAACGGCATCTGCGACACGGCCGAAGTCTGCACCGGAACATCTCCGTCGTGTCCGGGCAACGGCTTCCTCGGGGGAGCGACCACGTGCCGCGCGGCCAATGGAATCTGCGATGCAGCCGAAGTCTGCAGCGGCACCTCGCCCGACTGTCCGGCCAACACGTTCCAGACCGGCACGACATGCCGCGGATCGAATGGCATCTGTGACGTCGCCGAAACCTGCAGCGGTTCGTCCGCTTCATGTCCGGCCGATGCATTCCTCGCCACCTCCACGCAGTGCCGTGGTTCGAACGGCATCTGTGACGTTGCCGAAAACTGCACCGGCACTTCTGCATCGTGTCCGAACGACGGATTCGTCAATGAGGGCACCACGTGCCGCGGCTCGGGCGGAATCTGCGATACCGCCGAAGAGTGCACCGGCTCGTCGGCCGCATGCCCGACCGATACGTTCCTCGGCACCACAGTCACGTGCCGCGGGTCGGCCGGAATCTGCGACACCGCCGAAGTCTGCAGCGGAGCATCGGCCTCGTGCCCCGGCGACACGTTCCAGAACGGAACGATCTGCCGCGCCGCCGGCGGCGTGTGCGACGCAGCGGAAACCTGCAGCGGAACCAGCGCCAGCTGCCCGACCGATATCTTCGGAACCGAAGTCTGCCGTCCGGCATCGGGCATTTGTGATACCGCCGAGTCCTGCACCGGTTCGGGCGGCAACTGCCCGCCCGATGCGTTCCTGACCGGCAACACGTGTCGCGCGGCAAACGGCATCTGCGACGTGGCCGAAACCTGCTCAGGCCAGTCCGCATCGTGCCCGGCCGACAGCTTCGCCGACGACTCCACGCTCTGCCGCGGAACAGCCGGCATCTGCGACGTCGCCGAAAACTGCAGCGGAACGTCCGCTTCGTGCCCGAACGATGCATTCAACACGGGACTGACGTGCCGCGGGTCGGCGGGCGTGTGTGACACGGCCGAGACCTGCAGCGGTTCGTCGGCTTCGTGTCCGACCGATGCGTTCCAGACCGGAACCACCTGCCGCGCATCCGCCGGCGTGTGCGATACGGTCGAGACCTGCAGCGGATCGTCGGCTTCGTGCCCGACCGATGCGTTCCAGACCGGAACCACGTGCCGCGCATCGGGCGGCGTCTGCGATACGGTCGAGACCTGCAGCGGCTCGTCGGCTTCGTGCCCGGCCGATGCGTTCAACAACGGCCTCGTCTGCCGTGCAGCAGGCGGAATCTGTGACGCCGCCGAGACCTGCAACGGATCGTCCGCATCGTGCCCGACCGACGTCTTCACGGCGTCGAGCGTGCAGTGCCGCGCCGCCAACGGCGTGTGCGACACGGCCGAGAACTGCAGCGGCTCGTCGGCAACCTGCCCGGCGGATACGTTCCGCGGCACGGCGACGACCTGCCGCGCAGCGGCCGGAATCTGCGACACGGCAGAAACATGCAGCGGGACATCCGGTGCGTGTCCGGCCGATACGTTCAAGACGACCCAGTGCCGTGCGTCGGCAGGAATCTGCGATGTCGCCGAGACCTGCACGGGCTCGGCGGCCACCTGCCCCGCCGACGTGTTCAAGACCACGGTCTGCCGTGGTGCGAACGGCGAGTGCGACGTGGCCGAAACCTGCACGGGCCAGGTCGCGACGTGTCCGGCCGATGCATTCAAGCCGAACGGCTCGGGATGCTCTTCGGACCAGAACGTCTGCACCAACGACGTCTGCAACGGCTCCGGCACGTGCACGCATCCGAACAACCACGCCGATTGCGATGATGGTCTCGCCTGTACGGAAGACGATCAGTGCAGCGGCGGAACCTGCAGCGGCGAGGAGAAGGACTGCGCCGATGACGACCAGTGCACGCTCGACACCTGCAGCGAAAGCCTGGGTGGCCTCTGCCAGCACGCGAATGTCTGCAACGACATCTGCCGCCGTCCGGGATGGTGGGGCAAGCGCGGCGTCGACATCGTGCAGGATCTGCTCGATTCGGCGGACGGACTCGAGGTCTGCGGCCAGTCCATCACGACCACCGCGGTGGACAACGGCGACAACGTCGACGACCTCGGCCTGTCGTCTGCTCTCGAAGGCCTGTGCGTGGAAGTCGACAGTACGCCGATTCGCCGGCTCTATCGTGAGCTCGTGACGGCAGCCCTGAACTGCACGATCAGCGGACGCCCGGACAACTGCGATGCAGTCGTCAGCCAGTTCGTCGACGTGTCGTTCAGCGATTGCAACGAGCTCTGCGAAATCGGAGACGGTTCATCGCAGGCGGCGAGGCGCTGCGCGCACGAGCTCGACTGCTACAACAGCGGCGGTCGCTTCGAGGACGGCAAGTGCTCGTACGGCGACTGCAACATCACCGGCGAGCGTTGCGGCGGCGATTACGGCGCGTGTCCGCCGGTGTCGCTGATCACGCACATCGTGTTCCAGAAGTGCGAGCGCTTCGAGGGCAACTGCCGCGACGAGCTGTTCTGCAACACCGGTCTCGACATCCCGAGTGGCTGCGACGAGAACTCGAGCAACCACATCCACGTGACGAGCAGTGATGCGTGCAAGGACGCGAAGGACAACGACTGCACGATCGACGACTGCGACTAGCGGAAACCAGTCACGCCGGCTGCCGGGTGCAGCCGGCGTGACAAAGACGAAGGGGCGGAACCGAAAGGTCCCGCCCCTTTTTTTGCTTCATCGTTGCGGTGAGTTGGTCGCTAGACCGTTGGGGCGGCCGCCGATCCGTCCTCCTACCGACAGAACAACTCGGCGATCTGGATCGCGTTGAGCGCGGCGCCCTTTCGAAGGTTGTCGTTGCTCACGAAGAACACCAGCCCGCGGCCGCCGTCCACGGAGGAGTCCTGGCGGATGCGGCCTACGTAGCTGGGATCCTTGCCGGCGGCTTCGAGCGGAGTCGGGACATCGAGCAGCTCGACACCGGGAGCGGCCGCGAGGAGCTCGGTCGCGCGCGCAACGCTGATCGGGCGCGCGAACTCGGCGTTGATGCTCAGCGAGTGGCCCGTAAAGACCGGCACCCGCACGCACGTTCCACTGACGCGCAGATCGGGGATCGACAGGATCTTGCGGCTCTCGTTGCGGAGCTTCTGCTCTTCGTCCGTCTCGAGCGATCCGTCGGCCACGTAGCTGCCGGCGTACGGCAGCACGTTGAACGCGATGCTCTTCGCGAACTTCGACGGGGCCGGCATCGTGGTGGCCGATCCGTCGTACGTGAGATCGCGGGCGTTGCCGACGGCGGCGTGCGCCTGCGCGTCGAGCTCGTTGACGCCGACCAGCCCGGCGCCGCTCACGGCCTGGTAGGTGCTCGCGACGATCCGCGTAAGGCCGGCCTCGTCGTGCAGCGGCTTGAGGACCGGCATCGCGGCCATCGTCGTACAGTTCGGGTTGGCGATGATGCGCCGGCGGGCGTTGGCGATCTCGCCCGGGTTCACCTCGCTTACGATCAGCGGCACGTCCGGATCCATGCGCCACGCCGACGAGTTGTCGATTACGGTCACGCCGCACTCGGCAAAGCGCGGCGCCAGCTCACGCGACGATTTGGCGCCGGCCGAAAACAGCGCGATGTCGAGACCGGTCGGATCGGCCGTCGCGGCATCCTCGACCGTGATCTCGCCGCCGTTCCACGGCAGCTTCGTTCCCGCCGAGCGCGACGATGCGAAAAAACGGATCTGGCTGATCGGAAACCTGCGCTCGGCCAGCAGCGTGCGCATCACGCTCCCTACCTGCCCGGTCGCTCCTACTACTCCTATCTTCATTTCTGCGTCTCCGTTCGCTCGACGGACGACCTCGTATAAGGGCCCATCTGCTTCGTTCGACATCGGGCCGGTCGCTCAACGTGGCTCCGCCACGCCTCGCTCCCTTTCCCCGATGTCTGCCTCGCATCTGGACCCTTCTCCGAGGTCGCGTGCTGAGCGGGCCGTCTCTCGAGCGGCAATCCTTTTCTTTAGCGGAGCTTCGTTGCGAAGGCGACGGAGGGTCTGGGCTTCGCGGGCTTGGCGACACTTCAAGTTCGATTCCATTCATGGTGGTAATGCGTGCGGCCGCCTGTGGGGCGAAGGAGACAAAGTCATGTCGGATCGCGTCGTTGTTCGGATGGAAGGGCATGTGGCGGACGTCCGCATGGATCGCGGCGACAAGCTCAATGCGCTCGATCTCGCGATGTTCGAGGGGCTGATCGCGACCGGGCGCGCGCTTGCGCAGGAGCCGGGTCTGAGGGCCGTCGTGCTTTCGGGTAACGGGCGGGCGTTTTCGGCGGGGCTCGATTTCGCGAGTTTCATGGCGCTGGCGGCCGAAGGCGGCGAGGCCAACCTGTTCGACCGCACGCGAGGCGGGCCGGCCAACGTCGCGCAGCTGGCCGGATATGTCTGGAAAGAGCTGCCGGTGCCCGTGATCGCCGCGATTCACGGCGCGTGTTACGGCGGCGGGCTGCAGATCGCAGCGGGAGCCGACATCCGCATCGTGCATCCGGAGGCGAAGCTCTCGATCCGCGAGATGCACTGGGGCCTGGTGCCCGACATGAGCGGAACACGCACGCTCAAGCACGTGCTGCGCCAGGACGTGCTGAAAGAGCTCACGTTCACGGCGAGAATCGTCTCCGGCACCGAGGCGGTGTCGCTCGGCCTTTGCACGCGCGCGTCGGAAGACCCTTATGCCGACGCGATGACGCTGGCGGCACAGATCGCGGCGAGCTCGCCGGATGCGGTGCGCGCGGCCAAGAAACTGATCGACCGCAACTACCTGATCCCGGACGACGAAACCGGCCTTGCGCTCGAAGAAGAGTTGCAACGCACTCTGCTGAAGACGCCGAACCAGATCGAAGCCGTGACGGCCAATCTCGAGAAACGGCCTGCGCGCTTCATCGACCCGCAGTAACGGCGCGTGGGTACGCTCTCGCGAAAGGTCCTGCGGACGGGCCCGGTCGGAAGCTACGGCGTCGAGGAAGTCGAGCTTCCGAGCGGAAGGCGCACGACGCTCGACGTGCTGAAGCACCCCGGCGCGGCGGCAGCCGTCGTGTTCCGGTCGCCCGCGACGATCGTGCTGCTCAAGCAGTATCGCCACCCGGTTGGCGAATGGCTCTGGGAAATCCCGGCCGGCAAGCTCGATCCGGGCGAGAACCCGGCCGAATGCATCGCACGCGAGATCGAGGAAGAGACCGGGCTCAAGGCTGCGACGATCGAAGCCATCGGCGTCATGGTGACGACCCCGGCGTACACCGACGAACGTATCTGGCTCTACGAAGCGTCGAACCTGACAGCGGGCAAACTGGCCCATGGCCACGGCGAGGAAATCGAGATCTACGACGTCGCCTTCGACGAAGCGCTCGCGATGATCGGACGCGGCGAGATCATCGACGCGAAAACGATCGCGGCGCTGCATCTGGTGTCGGCGCGACGCGCGGCGCTCCCCTCAAAAACATGACGTGCGTCACATTCCCCGCGGAATGTTCGTGCAGCAGCGACATACGCGAGGAAGTCCCCGCCGTACTCGATCACCGGCTCTCGGCCTCGGCGATTTCCTCGATCTCCGATGCCAGGTCCAGCGCCGGCTCCGCCTCGCGATCGCGCACGCCGATCAGATAGAGAATCCCATCCAGCCCGGCAGCCGAAAGCGCCTGGCGCGCCGACTGCTTGACGATCGGCTTGGCGCGGAACGCAACGCCGAGCCCGGCAATCGACAGCATCGGCAAGTCGTTGGCTCCGTCGCCGACCGCGATCACCTGCTGCATCGAAATGTTTTCCTTGGCCGCGATCGCGCGCAGCAACTCGGCCTTGCGCGCGCCATCGACGATCGGGCCGACGACGTTGCCAGTGAGCTTGCCGTCCACGATCTCGAGCTCGTTCGCATGCACGTAATCGATGCCGAGACGCGTAGCCAGGTATTCGCCGAAATAGCTGAAGCCGCCGGAGAGGATCGCAATCTTGAAGCCGATCGTTTTCAGAACCTGGATCAGGCGTTCGGCGCCTTCGGTCAGCGCGAGGTTTTCGGCGATCTCTGCGAGCACGCCCGCGTCGAGGCCCGCGATGTGCTTCATGCGCATCCGCAGGCTCTGCTGGAAGTCGAGCTCGCCGCGCATCGCGCGCTCGGTGATCTTCGCGACCTCCTCGCCGGCGCCCGCCGCACGCGCCAGCTCGTCGATCACCTCGACCTGGATCAGTGTCGAGTCCATGTCGAACGCCACGAGTCGGCGGTTGCGACGGAAAAGATCGTCGGCCTGGAACGCGATGTCGACGTCGTGCTCGTGCGTCACGTCGAGAAACTCGGCGCGCATGCGGGTGGCGTCGCGCGGAGTTCCGCGCACCGAGAGCTCGACGCACGCGTACGGCGTCCGGCCGGTGTCCGCGAGGGGAATGCGGCCGGAGAGCCGGTGGATCATGTCGATGTTGAGTCCCTGGTCGGCAAGAATCGAGGAAACGGCCGCGATGTGCTCGGCACTGAGACGCCTGCCGAGCACCGTGATGGTGTGACGCGGCTTGCCCTGCTGCCCGACCCAGTGCTCGTAGTCCGCCTCGGTGACCGGAGTGAAACGGATCTTCATGTCGAGCTCGTGCGCCTGGAACAGCAGATCCTTCAGGATCGGTCCCGATGCCGCGCCGGGCGGGACTTCGACGAGAAGTCCGAGCGTCAGAAGGTCGTGGATCACGGCCTGCCCAATGTCGAGCACGATCGCGCCATATTCGGCAAGGATCGTCGTCAGCGACCTGGTTACACCGGGACGGTCTTCTCCGGAGACGTTGATCAGGATGATCTCGCGACTCGTCGCGGCCTTGGCCTTCATGCCGCTGGCGTAGCTGCGGGCGGCTTCAAAGCCAACACACGAGCACCGCTGGAGCTTCACACGCGACGGACGTGCCCGCTCCGCGCGGCGGAGTGTTGGAAAAGACGTCTGCTGCGATAGTCTCCGCGCCGCTATGGGACGCATCTTCGAGACCAGAAAGCACACGATGTTCGCGCGCTGGGACCGCATGGCGAAAGCCTTCACGCGCGTCGGCAAGGAAATCGTCATCGCCGTCAAGGCCGGCGGCCCGGACCCGGACGGCAATCCGCAGCTTCGGCGCGTCATCCAGAACGCACGCTCGGTCAACATGCCGAAGGACAAGATCGAATCGGCGATCAAGCGTGCGGCCGGAAAAGACGTCGCCGACTACCAGGAGATCGTCTACGAAGGTTACGCGCCGCACGGCGTGGCGATCCTGATCGAGGCCGCGACCGACAATCCGACGCGCACCGTGGCCAACGTGCGCAACTGCCTCAGCAAGGGCAGCGGAAATCTCGGCGCCGGCGGCAGCGTCAGCTTCCTGTTCAAGCGCATGGGCACGTTCCGGCTCGATCCGGCCGGAATCGATCAGGAGAGCCTCGAGCTCGAGCTGATCGACGACGGCCTCGAAGAGCTCGGCGAGAGCACCGGCGAGAAAGGTGAGCCGCAGATCCTCATCCGCTGCGCGTTCGCCGACTTCGGCCGCCTGCAGAAAGCGCTCGAAGACCGCGGCATCAAGCCGATCTCGGCGGAATCCGAGTACATCCCGCTGACGCCGGTCGAGCTTGCCGAAGATGCCGCCAAGGATGTGCTCAAGCTCGTCGACAGTCTCGAGCAGGACGACGACGTGCAGAAAGTCTTCCACACGCTCGCGTGACGCCGTGCAGATTCTCGCGATCTCCGGAAGCCTGAAGGCAACCTCGACCAACAGCGCGCTGCTTCGTGCAGCCGAGGCGATCGCTCCTGCCGGAATGCATTTTACGTTCTTCGATCAGCAGATCGGCGAGCTGCCCCACTTCCGTCCCGACCTTGACGAAGAAGGCATGACGCCGCCGCCGGCCGTCGCCGCGCTCAGAAGCCTTCTCGCCGAAGCCGACGGCGTGCTGATCTCGTGCCCCGAGTATGCGCACGGCGTTCCGGGCTCGTTCAAGAACGCGCTCGACTGGATCGTCTCGAGCGGGGAGCTGAGCGGCAAGCCCGTCGCGCTGCTGATGGCGTCGCCGAGCGGCGCCGGTCACGCGTGGACTGCATTGTCGCCGACCCTGCGCGTGATGGAAGCCGATCTCGTCTTCGAAGCTTCGCTCGTGTTCGCGCGTCGCCATCTCGACGGCGACGGCCGCCTCGCCGATGCCGGGCTCGAAGCCGAAGTCCGCAAGGCGCTCGATGCTCTGGCAATCGCGATACGCGACGGTCAGGCCGAAGGCGCGCCGCTTCCATCCGGAATCGTGAAGTAGAAGCACGCCCCCTTGTCGACTGCGGCCTCGACTTCGATGCGGCCGCCGTAGCGCTGGACGATGCGCTGGACGGTAACGAGGCCGATTCCCGTTCCGGGGAATTCGCCTTCGTCGTGAAGGCGCCGGAATGCGCGGAACAGCTGGTCTGCATATTCCATGCTGAAGCCTGCGCCGTTGTCGCGCACGAAGAACATCGGTTCCCTTCCGCGCTGCACGCGACCGAAAACAATCTCGGGATCGCGTGCGCGTGCGCTGAACTTCCACGCGTTGCCGAGCAGATTCTCCATCACCGCGCGCAGGAGCGGCGCGCTGCCGCGAACGGCCAGCCCGGGCTCGATCTGCACGCGGACGCGGCGATCCGGATGTTCGGCGGTCAGCGTCTCGATGGTTTCGTTCGCGATCGCGCTCAGGTCAACGTGATCCCTCTGCAGCGGTCCTCTCGTCAGGCGCGCGAGCCGCAGCATGCCGTTGATGCGCTCGTCCATGCGGCGCGCGGCGTTGCGAATGCGTTCGAGGTCCTCGAGCCCCTCGGTATCGAGCGGATCGATGTGGCCCTTGGAGAGCATCTGCGCAAAGCCTTCGATCAGCCGCAGCGGCGAGCGAAGGTCGTGCGACACCGATGCGCTGAACGCCTCGAGCTCACGGTTAGCCAGCTCGAGCTCGCGATTGGCGAGCTCGAGATGGCGGTTGGCGACCTCGATCTCGCGTGTCCGGTCGGCAACGCGCCGTTCGAGTGTAACGTTGAGGTCGAGGATGCGGCGCTCGGTGTCTTTTCGCGCGGTGATGTCCTGGATCTTCGACAGGAAATACGAGTGGGCAGGATCGCTCATGCGCACGAGCACGACGTCGAGCTGGATCCAGATCGTCTCCCCGCTCTTGCGGATGTAGCGCTTTTCGAGCTGGTAGCTGTCGAGACGACCCGCAAGGACCTGCTGCATCATCTCCAGGTCCGCGTCGAGATCGTCCGGGTGCGTGATCGTCTGGAAATCGAGCTTCAGCAGCTCGTCGCGATCGTAGCCGACGATCCGGCACAGCGATGGATTCACGTCGATCCAGCGCCCGTCGCTCGCAACGATCGCCATGCCGATCGGCGAGAACTCCATCGCCATGCGGAAACGCTTTTCGCTTTCGCGCAGCGCGACCTCGGTGGCGCGCCTGACGCGCTCCTGCGCGAAATTCTCGAGGGCGAAGCTGATATTGTCGGCGATCTCGCCGAGCAGCCGCAGCTCGTCCGCGTCGAAGAACGACGGCTCTCCGGAATAGAGCGCAAGCACACCCCAGACGCCTTCGGAGTTCCGGATCGGAAACGCAGCCGACCCCAGGATCCCGTAGCGCCGCATGCTGTCGCGCCACGGCGTCGTTCGCGGGTCGTCTTCGTAATGGTTGCAGACGTACGGCCGGTTCTCGCGGATGCAGGTCGCAGCCGGCCCTTGTCCCTGCGGAGTATCGTCGATCCGGATCTCGATCGTATCGAGGAACGAGCTTGCCGCGCCGGCGCGCGCGAGCGGCTCGATCATTCCGATCTGAAAGTCGGCGCGCCCGATCGCCGCCAGCACGAGGCCGCCGTCGTCAACGAGAATCCTGCACGTCGCGATCAGGAACGTGCTTGCCTCGGTTTCGGCGAGCACCGCGTGATTGACGGCGCTCAGCGACGCATAAAGCCGGCTCAGGCGGCGGATCTTCTGCTCGTCGGTGCGACGCTGCGTAATGTCGCGCCCGGTCGATTGCACTTCGGCCAGACGGCCGTCCGGATCGAAAAGCGCGCGATGCGTCCACTCCTGCCAGACCTCTTCGCCGCCGTCGCGCGTGGTTTTCTGCAGCCCGACTGCGACCGGCCGTTCGGGAGTCAGGCTGCGGATGCGTGCGCGAAGGTAGGCCCAGTCGGCTTCCGGGAGAGTCGGCGCGAAGCTCGAGCCGAGCAGTTTCGCTGCCGGTGAACCGGTCACGCGGCAGTACGCGCCGTTCACGAACGTTCTCGTTCCGTCCGGATTCCAGCGCACGATCATCTCGGTCTGGTCTTCGACGACCGCGCGGAAACGGGTTTCGCTGCGGCGCATCGCCGTCACCTGCTCGCGGCTTTCCTGGATGACGAGGGCGAGCATCAGCCCGATCACGTCGAGCAGCGCGACCAGCGTCTGCGCGGCGCCCGTGGCTTCGGGCCGCAGGCTTGCGGCGTCGCCGGAGACCAGAGCCGCGCCGGTAAAGAATGCGACCGGCAGCGACAGCGCGAGGCAGATCGTGGTCACTCCGCGCATTCCGAAACGAAGGCCCGCCCAGATGACCGGCACCGCCAGCAACAGCCGGAGCGGTGAGCGTATTCCGTCCGCGAGAACGAACACGACGACCACCGACACGATGGTCGCCAGCACCAGCATCAGCGCTTCTGCGATGCGCGAGCCTTTTCGCAGGCCGATGTCCGACCCCATCGGCTGCGACCATGCAAGCATGTGCGGCGCAAGGACGAGGACGCCCATGGCGCTGCTGCCCCAGCGCGGCCAGAAGATCTGCTCGAAATCGACGAGCCCTTCGTAGCCGCTCAGGCCGACGCCGACCTTCGCGCCGAGCAGCGTCGCAATCGGTACCGTCCAGAATAGAAACCACAGCAGCTCACGCGAAGACGTCATGAGGAACGGGCGGCGGACGAACGTTTCGACGGCGAGCGCACCGAACAGCGCCTCGAGCGCCGTCGCGCCGAAGCGCCCGGCGATCGCCGTTGGTGCAAGGTCGTAGGCAAGCCCGAATGCCGCGTCTCCGATCAGCGCACCGATCAGCAGACTCGTCCATGCGGGTCGCGGAGAAAGCAGAAGACTCGCCAGCAGAAGTCCTGCCGGAAGCCAGAAGAATCCGAGCGCATCGTCGCCCGGCGACAGCGCGTGTCCGGCTGCGGCGATCGAGAAATACGCCGTCGCGAGCAGTGCCGCGTTCTGCACGTTGACAGAAAGCGATGGCAATGCGGCGGATGCCCGCGAAACGGGTGCAGATACGGTGGACATCGGGCCTCAGCGCCTCCCCTCGCCCGGTGCTCGCATTCTAGGGTTCCTGCGCGTCTCTGGAAAGCGGACGGCTGCAGTCTCGACGCGGTGCAATGCACGTGCGAGCCGGCAGACCGGAGGACTGCGCGCGCTATCGGCGGCTTGCGACCTCGCGCAATTCATCACGGAACATCGGATGCGCGATTGCGGCGAGCGCGGATGCCCGCTCTGCAACCGTCAGCCCGCAGAGCTCGGCGCTGCCGAACTCCGTGACCACGACGTCAACCTGGTGACGCGGCGTCGTCACGAGTGCTCCGGCTGGAAATCGTGCAGCGATGCGCGAGACCACGCGCTCTCCGACACGCGCCGTCGACGGCAGACATACGATCGAGTGCCCGCCGTCGGAAAACGACGCGCCGCTGACGAAGTCCTCGGCGCCGCCGATCCCGGAGAACTGCCGGCCGTCGATCGTATCGGCCGCGATCTGGCCGTGAAGGTCGACCGCGAGCGCGCCGTTGATCGACAGCATTCGCCTGTTGCGGGCAATCACGGACGGATCGTTGACGATGTCGACCGGAAGAAAGCGCACGTCCTCGCGTTCGTGAAGCCAGTTGTGGAGCTCTTCGGTCCCGAGCGCGAACGTCGAGATCGACAGCCCGTCGTAAACGCCCTTCCTGTTGGTGACCTTGCCGGCGAGATGCAGCTTCATCAGGCCGGTCGTGAACATTTCGGAGTGTACGCCGTAGTCACCGCCCGGCGACGACGCGAGCAGCTCGACGATGGTGCTCGGAATGCCGCCGATGCCGGTCTGCAGCGTCGTCCCGTCACGAATGTACGGGCGGATCTGTTCGGCAATCGCACGCTCGACTTCGTTCGGCGCCGACTCCGGCAGCGTCGGCGGCGGCTGCGCGCTCTCGATGATCACGTCGGCCTCTTCGATCGCGAGCGAGTGCGGATGGCCGGGGTCGATGCCGAAGGTACGCGGAAGGTGCGCATTGATCTCGACGACCAGCAATCGATCGGGATCGGCCGCTGCGCGATGCAGCTCGTCGATGCTGGCGCCCGCGTGAAGCGACAGCGACATGCGGCCGTTCGAGTCCGGCGGGGCCGCCACGGTGGCGACCACGCGCGCGCCTAGCCTTCGCATCGCCGGCGCGTAGCGGCGGAAGTCGGCCGGCACGAAATCGACGCGAAGCCCCTGGTCACGCAGCGCGCGTTCGACCGGACCGTAAAAGCCCGACAGCACCCGCACGCCGGGCTTGAACAGGACCGCATGCGGCGCGAGCAGGAGCGCGCAGAAAATGGCGAGGTCTTCGTAGTCGCGGTCGCCGAGGGCTTCGAGAAACGCGCCGGGCTGGCCGGGACCGAGCGGCACGCAGACCGCGTCGCGCGGCCGGACGAGCGCGGCAGCCTCGGCCGCGGTACGCAGCCTGGTTTGGTATGCGGAGCTCACGGTGGATCCCTTCGGCCAGATTTCGCTGGCGCCGCAACTGGTTACCACCCTCGATCCGCAGACGCCCGAAAAAAACGGAGCCAAAATCGGGGTCAGACACCGATTTGGCGAAATCGGTGTCTGACCCCGATTTCCCGGGTTGCCGGTTGCATTATAGGTGGAGTTTCTCCAAGTTTGGAGGAACTCGATGTCGCGCACGAACACTCAGGCTGCTGCTTCCACCTCCCGCGCGACCGGCTTGCCCGGCACCGCCGACGCGACGGCCAAAGCGATCGCGCCCGAAGGCCGCCGCACGCGCCGCCGGCGCGAGCTTCACCAGAACATTCTTGCAACGGCCGCCGGCCTGTTCGCGCGCGACGGTTACGACGTGACGACCGTCGAGAAGATCGCGTCGGCATCCGACATCGCGCAGGCGACGTTCTTCAATCATTTTCGAAGCAAGGAAGACGTGCTGCGCGAAGTCGGCCAGGACGTCTTCACGAGATTTCAGCGCCTCGTCGAAGAGCAACTCGCGCGCCGAGCGACGACGCGCGGCCGCCTGGCCGGATTCGCCGCACGCAGCGCCGAGCTCGTGCGGCGTGCGCCGGAGATGACGAGGCGGGTTCTCATCGCCGTGCTGCGCTCGTCACGACCCGGAGAATCCGGAGCGGAGCTCGCGTCGATGCAGGCGGCGTTCGCCAACCTTCTCGCGGACGGACGCCAGGCAGGCGACGTGAGAGACGACGTCGATCTCGATCTCGCGGCGGAGTTGCTGGTTTCCGTCGTCATGGGAGCGATGACCCACTGGATCAACGATCCCGACTATCCGCTCGAGCATCGTCTCGGCGCGACGCTTTCGCTCGTCTCCGATCGCCTGCTGGTTTCGACCGGCGACAACCCTGACAAACCCGCCCGCACGAAAAGTGCGCCCGGCAAAAGGAAGCCACGATGAAGACACCAATCTGCGACCGCCTCGGTATCGAGTTCCCGATTTTCGCATTCAGTCACTGCCGCGACGTCGTCGCCGCCGTCAGCAATGCCGGCGGCTTCGGCGTGCTCGGCGCAGTCGGATTTTCCGCCGAACAGCTGCGTGTCGAGCTCGACTGGCTCGACGAGCACGTCAGTGGCGGCTACGGCGTCGACATCGTGATCCCCGGCAAATACGTCGGCATGGGCGAGATGGACGTCGAGAAGCTGCAGGTGATGCTCGCTGCGCAGATTCCCGCCGAGCACCGCGACTTCGCCAAACGCCTGCTGAGCGAGCACGGCGTGCCCGAGCTTCCGAGCGAGGAAAAGCCGCGTGAGCTTCTCGGATGGACCGAGGCGACCGCCGGACTACAGGTCGAAGTGGCGCTCGAGCATCCGAAAGTACGCGCATTCGCGAACGCGCTCGGCACGCCGCCGGCCGAAGTGATTCAGGAGATCCAGGCGACCGGCCGCCTCGTCGGCGCACTGTGCGGCAGTGCAAAGCAGGCGCTGTCTCACAAGGAAGCGGGGCTCGACTTCATCATCGCGCAGGGCACCGAAGGCGGCGGGCACACCGGTGAGATCGGCAGCATCGTGCTGTGGCCCGAGGTCATCGAAGCCGCAGCGCCGATTCCGGTGCTCGCGGCCGGCGGCATCGGCAGTGGAAAGCAGATGGCCGCGGCAATGGCGCTCGGTGCACAGGGCGTGTGGACCGGATCGATCTGGCTTACGGTCAGCGAAGCCGATACGCCGCCCGCGCAGAAGCAAAGTTATCTTTCGGCGACCAGCCGCGACACCGTGCGCTCGCGTTCGTGGACCGGCAAGCCGTGCCGTATGCTGCGCAACGACTGGACTGAAGCGTGGGAGAAGCCCGAAAATCCGAAGCCGCTCGGCATGCCGCTTCAGTTCATGGTGACAGCCGAGGCCGTCAGCCGCGGGCATCATTATGCTTCGAAGGCCCAGGCGGTCGGCTTCAATCCGGTCGGACAGATCGTCGGTCGCATGAACGAGATCCGCTCCACGCGTCGGGTGATCGAAGACATGGTGCAGGACTACATCTCGGCGACCGAACGGCTGAGGTCGCTGCTGCCGGACGCGTAGACCGCTTCGCAGCGCACGTTTCGCGCTTCGCGACGCGCGTACCGCGCTCTGGCGGGCACGCGGCTGCCACGGTGGCCGTGCTCGCGCTGGCCGCCGGCGCTTGCGGCTGTCTTCGCGACGGCGACGTCGCGCGTCCGCTCGTGCTCGACAACCGCACGGTCGGATTCTCGCGCACCGATCCCACGGCAACGACGCAGGGCAAGCTGCGCTTCCGCGGCGGCCTCGAGCTCCGCTCGACCGATCCCGACTTCGGCGGGCTCTCGGCGCTGCTCGTCAGCAGCGACGGCGCCAGTTTCATTGCAGTCTCCGACCAGTCGCACTGGATTACCGGTACGCTCGAGTACGACGACGGCCGGCTCGTGCGTGCGATCGGCGGCACGATCGCACCGATGCGCGATCTCGAAGGCAATCCGCTCGTCGACAAGAAAGGCGATGCCGAGGGGCTTGCGACGGCAGTCGAAGGAAAGAACGACGACCTGTTCGTGAGCTTCGAGGGCATCCACCGCGTGTGGCGCTACGCGTTCGGCAACGACGGAGTCGACGCGCGGCCGGTCAACTTCCCGCTGCCGCCGGAGGCGCTCAAGGCCCCGCGCAACGGCGGCCTCGAAGGAATCACGCTGGTCGGCGACGGCGAGCTGTTCGCCGTCGACGAGCGATTCCGGAACCGCGCAGGCAATTATCGCGCGTGGGTGCTGCCGTTTGTTCCGGCCGATCACCAGCCCGGTGCCGCGAACGCAGACTCGCGTACGCCCGCGCCGCGCGCGATCGTGCCGATCCTGCCGTACGCGATGACCGACATACGCATGCTGCCGGACGGAAATCTGCTCACGCTCGAGCGCCGCTACGATCCGGTGCAGGGCATCGGCATCGAGCTGCGGCGGATGCCCTGGAAGCGTGACGATCCTGCCGGCGATCATCCGCTCGACGGCGAGATCGTCGGCCGTATGGATACGACGTTCGAGGTCGACAACATGGAAGGATTGTCTGTCCGGCGCGATCCGTCCGGCGCGACGCTCGTCTACATGTTGTCCGACGACAACTTCAATCGTCCGATCCAGCGAACGCTGCTGATGATGTTCGAGCTTCTGCCGTGATCCGACGAAATCTTTCCGACCCGTCGCCACCGCCCATCCGCTGCATGCGCTCAAGATACCGATCACTCTGAGCGCTGCTGCATCGGACGAAACCTGGGCCACATTCCCCGCGGAATGTTCGACTGAACCGGCTTGATCAAAAACCCCGAAACCGGACCCACACAGGTCGTCGAGAGCTTGGTGCCGACGATCTTCATCGAGGCGAATGCAGCGATAGATCAAAGCCGCCGGAAGACCGAATCCCCGATGACCCGGTTTTGTATCGCGCGGCGTTTTTGGATTGGGATCAGGTCGGCGATCTGGGGAAAGTCAGCGCATCATCGGGCAGCGTGAGCCAGCTCTGGCGGCTGTCGGTGAAGATGTGGACCCTGGGCGCGAGGATGCTGGTGTCGTCGAGCGTACCCGCCTTGACGAACATCATGCCGGGGGCCGTCGCGGGCTGGGAATAGATGCCGGAGCCGCAGGTCGGACAGAACCAGCGGCTCACGTCGCCTCCGGCTTCGCTTTTGCTCTGGTAGAGCTTGAGCTCGCCGGTCAGCCGGACGTCGTCTTCCCTGAAAGCGATCGTGACGTTGAACGCCGTACCGGCGCTGCGCTGGCAGTCGGTACAGTGGCAGACGCCCTGGAAGATCGGCTCACCCGACGCTTGATAGCGCACGTTGCCACAAAGACAGCCTCCGGTGATTTCAGCCATGTTCGTCGCTCCCTGCACCTGGACGTCACGCGCCGTTCAGGTGCGCGCGTAGAGGCCGACGTCCTGCGGCGTCGGGTCGTGAAGATTCGGGAAAATCCGGTATCTGCGCATGACGCCTTCGCGCAGGAAGCCGCTGCGCTCGAGCACGCGAACGGCCGCGAAGTGGTGTGCGTGACAGACGGCGTACAGTCGCAGCACACCGCTCGCCTGCGCGAGCCGCGCGACCGCGCGCACGGCTTCGGTCGCGAATCCCGCTCCCCATGCGCCTTGCGACAGCACGTAGCCGGTCGATGCGCGATACGGCTTTTCGAACGCGAGCCCGGTCGCACCGATCAGGCGCTTGTCGACGCGCGATTCGATCAGCAGCGGACCGGCAGGCCAGCGCGCCCATTCGGAATGAGAGAGCTCGATGAAGCGTCGCGAGTCCTCGACCGTTTCGTGGCGCGGCCAGCTCACGAAGCGGGTCACGTCGTGGTCGGACGCGTAGTTGTCGAAGATCGACTGCGCGTCCTCGTCACGCGGAGGACGCAGCACGAGGCGCGGCGTCTGGAGGATTTTCGGGTCGAACGGCATGCGCGGGGTTTCGGCGAGATCTGTCAACTTCAAAGTCCTCAGGCAAGTTCGGCAATACGCGGCTTCCGCCAGGATACTGATACCCGCCCTCGACCATTGTGAGAAGGCCGGCGGGCGGCGCCTGCCTCTTCTGCGGCGAGCCCTCGATGGGGAGCAGCGCGCGCTTTTTTTCGGACCGGTGTCGGTGTTGGCTTGCCCCGGACGTCCTTAGGGCAATGCGGCCCCGTGCCGGTCCGACCGGCAACCGCCGCGACCACCAGAACCAGAATCGGAACCCAAGGAGATTCCCATGCATTTTCTGTCGCTGTTCACACCCGAAACCCCGACGCCGCTGCCGACTCCCGAAAAGGCCGCGAAGATGGAAGAGCTGACCACGAGGATGCTCGCGTCCGGCGAGCTGCTGCTGGCAGGCGCGCTCGGTCACCGCGAAAAAGTCGGGCTTCGCATCACGCTGAAGAATGGAAAGTACACCGTCACCGAGGGACCCGCCGGCGAGTCCGTCCTGATGTCCGCCGGCGGGATGTCGATCTCGGAGGCGCCGTCGAAGGAAAAATTCGTCGCGATGATCAAGGAATTCCTGGCAATCGCCGGCGACGGCACGTGCGAGTGCCTCGGCTATGCGTTTCCGGTCATGATGGCGGAGCGCCGCGTGATGGGCGGCGTGATTCCGAGCTTCATGGTCGACGGCGCGGCAAAGGCGTCCGAGTTCTACGAGAAGGCCTTCGGCGCCAAAGAGCTGCGCCGCTACGCGCATCAGGATGGCAAGCGGCTGATGCACTGTCATATGGAGATCAACGGCGGCTCGATCATGTTCAACGATCCGATGCCCGAGCACGGCTATCCGCTGCAGCCGTCGAACAGCTTTACCAACAATCTCGTCGTCGCCGACGGCGATCTGTGGTGGAACCGAGCGCTCGAGGCCGGGTGCAAGGCCACGATGCCGTTCGAGCGTGCGTTCTGGGGCGACCGCTTCGGACGCATGATCGATCCGTTCGGCATCGCCTGGGCGATCGACGAGCCGGCGCAGGCCGCAGCCGCCGCTGCGTGACGGAGACGACGGCGATGAAACTCAGCCAGAAGATCACGCCGTGCCTGTGGTTCGACGACCAGGCCGAGCAAGCTGCGAAGTTCTACACGTCGGTCTTTCCGAATTCGCGCATCACCATGACGAACCGCTACAGCGAAGTCGGAAAGGAGATTCACGGACGTCCGCCGGGAAGCGTGATGACGGTGTCCTTCGAGCTCGACGGCCAGCCGTTCACGGCGCTCAACGGCGGGCCGATCTTTCATTTCAGCGAAGCGATCTCGTTCCAGGTCACGTGCGCGACGCAGAAAGACATCGACTATTTCTGGGAGAAGCTGTCGATGGGCGGCGACGAGAAAGCCCAGCAGTGCGGCTGGCTCAAGGATCGTTACGGCGTGTCGTGGCAGATCGTGCCCGAAGCTCTGCCGCAGATGCTGTCCGACCCCGCGTCGCCGAAATCGCAGAACGCAATGCGCGCCATGCTGTCGATGAAGAAGCTCGACATCGAAGGCCTCGAGCAAGCCTACGCCGCGTAGCGAAATCGGGGACAGACACCGATTTTCGGATATCGAGGACAGACACCGATTTCGCCAGATCGGCGTCTGTCCCCGACGTCTCAGGCCGGCGGCTGGCCGGAAATCTTCGGCAGGGCGGACAGGTCGCTCGACCACGGCACTGCCGACGCGCACCAGATCTGTCGCTTCGGCGCGAGCTCGGCGCGCTGGTCGAGGCAACCGACGCGAAGCGCATACGTCGGCGGATCCGTGACGGCCGACGAGTACACCGGCGTCCCGCAGTTCGAGCAGAACGCGTGTGCGCGCCGGTTGCCGCTCTCGGCGGTCTTCACGTAGATCTTCGGATGTCCGCGCGTGATCGAGAACGAATCGCGGTCGGCAAGAACCGCCACGCGATATGCCGAACCCGAAAGCATCTGGCAGTCGGTACAGTGGCAGATCCCGGCGCGCTCCGGATCCACGTCGGCCTCGTACGCAATTTCACCGCAATGACAACGACCGTGGACAATCATCAGGACCTCCTTGCTCTTATGGCTTTCGCAATATTGCCCATCATTGCCGCCCGACCGGAAATGAAAAAGGTCATTTCGAACAATGTCAGTCGCGATCGGGTGCGCCGGGCGGGAAGAAGTGCCGGAACGGCCGCGCTTCCTCGACGGCACGCGCAAACGATGGCCAGGCAAGCAGACGGCGGCGGTATGACCGCACGTTGACCAACGCCTCGTCAACCGGATGAACCCAGTCCGAGTAGAACAGAGCCGGCGCGGCTGCACAGTCGGCCAGGCTGACGGCTTCGCCGCAAGCCCACGAGCGGCCGTCGAGCGCACCGTCGAGCCAGCGATACGCCTTGTCGAGAAGCGCATGCGACTCGTCCAGCGTCTGGCGATCGCGCTGCTCCGGCGGCCGCATGAAGTCGGCGACGATCCTCTGCATCGGCGTCATCACGTAGTTGTCGAAAAAGCGGTCCATCATGCGTACGTCGAGCGCCGCCTTCGCGTCCGCGGGAATGAACCGGACCGGCCCCGGATGAAACAGCCCGAGATGCTCGATGATGATGCTGGCTTCGACGACCGCCCGGCCGTCGTCGGCGAGCACCGGCATCTTGCCGAGCGGCCACAGCCGTTGATGCTCGGCGGCGATCTTCTCGTCGCCGCCGAGAACGCGCATCTCGAACGGGGTCGCGTTCTCGTAGAGCGCGATCAGGACCTTCTGGCAGTAGGACGAGAACGGGTGGGCATACAGCTCGAGCGACATCTTCGAACTCCTCGCAGCGCAGGCGGTCGGCGTCCGGCTGCTACGAGTGCCCTATCCGACGTTTCAGTCACCGGCGCAATTTTCGATGATCCGTCCGCAGAGCTCACACGCCGGGTTCGTGCAGTACATCTTGCAGCTGCGTCCGGTGATCGGCCCGGCACATGCCGGACAGACCTCGACGTGCGGGACCACCTGGCTTCGTACGCGGCTGCCATGGGAAATGTCGTCGTCGTGCATCGCGAAACCATAGCCGGCGCGCTGCCGGCCTGCACGGCGCACGCTTGTGCGAAACCCGTTGCGACGCAGAAAGCTACGGACACGCGAGCGTGACGTCGTCGCCGACGGCCGAGCGCAGGATCAGCAGCGCATCGGAGGCACCGACCGTTGCGTCGCCGGTCACGTCGCAGACAGAAGGATCGCAGGCTTCGGCCCCGACCGCGGCCTTCAGCGCGAACAGCGCATCACCGGCGGTCAGCGTGCCGGAGTCGTTGGTGTCGCCGCACGAGACGAGCTCGCAGGCGCCGTTGCACCCTTCGCCCTGGGTCCATTCGGCATCGCCGTCGTCGCACTCCTCCGGAGCTTCGGTCAATCCATTGCCGCACACGTCGCAGCCAGCGCCGTCCTGCGCAGGCACGCACTGTCCGTTCTCGCTGCAGGCGTGCGGATGATCGCACGGGAAGTCACCGCACGAGGTCCCGGCCGGCTTCGACGAATCGTCGGGGCAGTCCGCCGCATCGCCCGTACACGCTTCCGCGGCGTCGCACTCGCCCGAAGCCTCGCGGCAGATCGTCGAGGTCGACACGAAGCCATCGGCCGGACAAGCCACTGCGGCGCCGGTGCAGTATTCGTCTGCATCGCAGACGCCGGCAGACGCGCGGCACAGCACCGCCGTCGATGCGGACACGTCGGCCGGGCACGCCGCGGCGTCGCCCGTGCAATACTCCTCCGTATCGCAGACTCCCGCGGACGCACGGCAGAGCATAGTCGTCGACGCGAGCAGATCTGCCGGACAGCTCACGCCAGTTCCCGTGCAGTGCTCGTCCGGATCACAGATTCCGGCAGACTCGCGGCAGATCTCGCTGCTCGGAGCGAAAGCATTGGCTGGACACTGCGCCCCCGAGCCGCTGCACGACTCTGCGGCGTCGCACGGCCCGGACGCGCTGCGACAGAGCACCGTCGAAGGCGCGAGTACATCGACCGGGCACGAAGCACCTGAGCCCGTGCACTGCTCGGCCGGATCGCAGACACCGCCGGACGCACGGCAGACCTGCGCGGACCCTGCGAACACATCCGCAGGACACGCCGGCGAAGTGCCGCTGCAGCTCTCGGCAACATCGCATGCGCCCGCGACTGCGCGGCACGTGGCCGACGACGCAAGCATCGCATCGGCAGGACACGACGCTGCCGACCCGCTGCATTTCTCGACGGCGTCGCACGCTCCGGCAGCGGCGCGACACACCGTCGATAGCGGCGCCAGCGCATCCGGCGGACACGACGTGGCCGAGCCCGTGCACCGTTCGGCCGCATCGCACGGCCCGCCCGATGAGCGACATGCGACAGACGACGGCAACCGGGCATCGGCCGGGCAGCTGGCTGCCGACCCGCTGCAAAGCTCGGCCGCATCGCACACTCCGCCGGATGTACGACAGACCTCGAGCGACGTCAGGAATGCATCGGCGGGACAGGCCGCCGACGTGCCGCTGCAGGTCTCGACAACGTCGCACACACCGGCGATAGCGCGGCAGACGGTCGACTCGGGCAGCAGCGAATCGGAAGGACACGCGACTGCCGATCCGGTGCACTTCTCGACCACGTCGCAGCTGCCAGCGAGAGCGCGACATACGGTCGAAACCGGTGCGAGCAGATCCGCCGGACAGATCGTCGTCGAGCCGGTACACTTTTCCGCCACGTCGCACGGACCGCCGGCTGCGCGGCAAACGGCCGACGACGGCGACAGCACATCCGTCGGACAGGCCGACGACGAACCTGTGCAGCGCTCGCCAGCGTCACAGACGCCGCCCGATGCACGGCACATCGCCGACGACGGCATGAATGCGTTGGCCGGACAGGAAGCAGAGCTTCCGGTGCAGCTCTCGCCGACGTCGCAGACGCCCGCCGCGCTCCGGCATGACGATGCAGAGCTCTTGAACGCGTTGAGCGGGCAGAGCGCGCTCGTTCCGGTGCAGGTTTCGGCAATGTCGCAGACGCCGGCCGAGCTCCGGCACGCGAACGACGAAGCGCGAAACGCATCGGGCGGACACGTGCCCGACGTTCCGTTGCAGGTCTCGGCCGCGTCGCACGGCCCGGTCGACTCACGGCAGACGTCGCCGGCACCGCCGACCTGGCACGTCGTTGCGTTGCAGCACTCGGCCGAATCGTCGACGACCGGATCGCAGCTCTCGCCGGCGTCGACGACGCCGTTTCCGCACGTGCCCGTGTAGTACAGGCCGATGAACGAGGACGCGTGCTCGCCGGCCGTGCGGAACTCGCCGCCGACGTAAAGGCTGAGGCCAAGCGCGCGCAGGGAAGCAACGCTCGAGTTCGTGCCCGCGCCGAGCCCGCTCCACGACGACCCGTTCCATCTTGCGACATAGCTTGCGGGCGAGCTCGAAAAATCCCCGCCTGCATAAAGATTCGTGCCGAGGAATTCGAGTGCGTAGACAAGACCGCTCGTGCCCGATCCGAGCGCCGACCACACCGACCCGTTCCACTTCGCAACATTCCTCACAATCGTGCCGCCGGCCGTAAGAAAGCTGCCTCCTGCGTACAGGTCCGTGCCGAGCGCAGCGAGCGAATAGACGGCGCCGCTGGTGCCGCTGCCGAGCGCCGACCACGACGAGCCGTTCCAAGCCGCGACGTGACTTGCCGGGACTCCGCCGGCATTCAGAAACGCGCCGCCCGCGTAGACGCTGGTGCTGATCACTTCGAGCGAGAATCCGGAGTCGTCGAGTCCGGTACCGAGCGCCGTCCACGTGGATCCATTCCACTTCGCGATGCGGTTCGCGTTCGCCTCGGTGCCTGCGCTCGTGAACGCACCTGTCGCGTAAAGATTCGTACCGCTCGCCGCCAGCGCATAGACGTCGTCGTTGGTTCCCTTGCCGAGCGCCGACCATGAAGATCCGTTCCACTTCGCGACGCGGTTTGCGCTGGTGCCTCCGGCGCTGGTGAATGTCCCCGCCGCGTAAAGATCGGTTCCGATCACCGCAAACGCGTAGACTTCGGCGTTCATTCCGCCGCCGACCGGCGACCAGGTGAGTCCGTTCCACTTTGCGATGTAGGCAGCCGGCACGCCGCCGGCGACCGTGAAGAATCCTCCGGCGTAGAGCGTCGTGCCGATGGTCGCGAGCGCCTCGACGCGTCCGTTCATCCCCTTGCCGCTGACGTTTCCGAGCGAATTCCACGATGCGCCCTTCCAGACAGCAATTCCGGCCGCCGATTCGCCGCCGATCGTCGTGAAATCGCCGCCGGCGTACACGTTGCTCCCAATTGCGGCGAGCGCGTAGATGACGCCGTTGGTTCCCGTGTCGAGCGCCGACCACGCCGTGCCGTTCCATTTCGCCACGATGTCGGCCGCCGCGCCGCCTGCAGTCGTGAAATCTCCGCCCGCGTACAGATCCGTTCCGATCGCGATCAGCGAATAGACGCCGCTGTCCATGCCCTTTCCAAGCGCAGACCACGCGCTTTCATTCCATCTGGCAATGTAGTCGGCCGATACGCCGCCGGCCGTCGTGAAGAATCCGCCGGCGTAAAGGCTCGAGCCGATCGCAGCCAGCGAATGAACCGTGCCGTTCATTCCCGCGCCGAGAGCCGACCATGCGGAGCCGTTCCATCTGGCGATTCGAAGTGCAGCCACACCGCCGGCCGTCGTAAAAGTTCCGCCCGCGTAGACGGTGCCGCCGATCGCCGTAAGCGCGTTCACCGCCGCGTTGGTTCCGGCGCCGAGCGCGGACCACACCGAGCTGCTCCACTTCGCGACGTGCGCTGCGGCAACGCCGCCCGCCGTCGTAAACAGGCCTCCGGCGTAAAGATCGGTGCCGACGGCGGTCAGCGCCCGAACTTCGCCGTTGACGCCGCTTCCGACCGATGACCACGACAGCTGATCCCACTTCGCGACGTGCGACGCAGCCTGCCCGCCCGCAGTAGTGAACGCGCCACCCGCGTACAGATCCGAGCCGATCACCGCGAGCGCGAGAACGTCGCCGTTCAGCCCGGCCCCGAGCGCATGCCACGATACTCCGTCCCATCTCGCGACATGGTTTGCGGCGAGACCACCGGCCGTAAGGAAGTTACCGCCGACGTAGAGATCGGTACCGATCACGGCCAGCGCGAGAACGGTTCCTCCAACGCCCGGCGGGCCGCCGAAGCGTGCGTCCCAGTTGCCGCCGGCGTCCGGCGCGAAGGCCGCAGTCTCTGCGACAGGCTGCCCGGCATCGAAGCCGGGGCCCGTGGCCGAACTTGTCTCGCGGACAAAGTGCGGCGCTCCGCTGGAGTCGGTTTCCATGCGGAACCCGGTGACGTCGACCGTGCCGGTGTAGCCGGTATTGAGAGCGACCGTGCCATCGGCATGGAGCAGATGCGCAAGCGCCAGCGACTCGCCTGATCGCGCGAAGGCGCGATCAACGAAACCAACAACGCTGACCGCCGTGCATAGCGCTGCAAGAGCGAACGCGCGCATCCGCTGCCCGGCGCGTTCCTGAGGAAAACGCATTCAGCCCCCGATAGCTCGACTGGAGACGGAGAGAAATGCACTTTTACTGGCTGGAAACGCTCGAACGCAAGCTCCGTTTTGACCGGCCGGAGCTGGTCGCGCGGCTGACACCCTGGGGTTCGGCACACCTGATTGCCTCGGGATCGCGAGGGCAGATGGCCGGGGATGAAAGCCATAGTTCCAGACTCAACAGGAGAAAGTCGCGAAGCTGTCTCGCCGGCCCTTCTTGACAGGTTTCTGTACGCACGTGATGGTCCGGGCGGGACTCAGCGTGAGGGGCAGCTCCTGGGGGTCGTCAACTTTTCAATCATCAAGGAGAGAACATGAAATCAGTACGTTCCGCAGCGTTCATTCCTGCGTCGGTCATACTGGCCGGTGCGCTGCTCGCAGCCATGCCGGCCGCTGCTCAGCCGGCAACACAGCTATCGATCGACTCGCGCAATCCTTACCTCTGGACGTTCGATACGAGCAACGCCGACAGCCAGAACTTCTTGATGGAGATTACGCTCGAAGGACACACGGTCTGTTACGGAAACGGCCTTGCCACGCAGCCGACGACCGGGAATCTCTGGGCAGTTCTCACGATCGACAACTGCAACCAAAGCAGCGCTCCGCGCGAGCTGGTCACCATTGACCCGACGACCGGGATAGCGACAGACGTCGGACCGCTCGGGACGACGCAGAAAGTATCGTCGCTCGCGTTCGGTGCGGATTCGGCCACGATCTACGTGGTGACCGGGCTGGGCGGGACTGACAAGCACACGCTGTATCAAGTGGATCCGGCCAACGGCGAACTGACGCAGCTTTGCGTAGCGGCAGACCTCGGCAACGGCGACGGCCATACGCTCGCCTACGGTGACGGCACGCTTTATCACGCAACAATGAACTGCAATTTCGGTGAGGGTTGTGCCACCACCTTCGAGCTGATCGACACGACCAACCTGCCGGCCGATCCGACCGACCCCTGCGGAGGCACCCTTATATCTTCCGACGATACCTTCCTCGAGCCGACCGCGCTCATGTTCGTCTCGAGCGACGGCGGCAATGTAACGCTGCTGATGGCGAATTTTACCGATCTCTACACCGTGGAGATTCCGGGAACGACCGGCGTCGACGGCGTTGATATCACGTACGTGCGGACCCTTTCGGGCGACTCGAAAGGCCTCGCGCTGACCGGGGCCGACCTTGTCACGGCCGACCTCATCGTGACCAATGGCGCGCAGAAATTCCGGAACAAGGGTCACAGGACCATCGAGTACACACTGCAGGCGGTCAATCTCGGTCCCGACACGGTAACCGGTATCGTCGTCACGAATCCGATTCCGACAGGCACGACGCTCGTCTCGAGCAGCATCGACTGCACCGAGCAGTTCGGAAGTCTCGTCTGCGATGTCGGGACTCTCGACCCGCAGAGCAACGAGTTCTTCACGTTCACTGTCGAGGTGACGTGCAAGAAATGCAGCAGCATCGACAACGTGGTTTCGATCAGCACCACCGAAACGATCTACGAGTACCCTTTCAACAACTCGAGCTCGCTCACCACGAGCGTCAAAGGAAAGTTCTAGCGCTGGTTTCGCGAGCGCCGGGGTTTCCGGCGCTCGCGGCCAATCCTTGATATGCGGGCGCCGGATGCTTCCGGCGTCCGCACGTCGGTGCGGCCCCGGTAAAATCCGCCGCCAGTTTGAATAGACCCACCCCACCCGGCGTCCCGGCAACAACTTGGAACTTGTGACGCGCCTGACGCATAGTCGCCCGGCGTTCCATCGATGTGACCCTCCGCAACGGCTCCGTTCGTCGAATCGAGCCCCCGAGGTCCGTCCGTGGAAGCTCCGTCCGTCCGGGAGCCGATGCTCCCCGCGAATGGACGAGCCTTACAACCCAGCATGACATGAAAGGAGCAGGGATCCCGCGATGAGCACCGAACAGGCCGTTCAGGGTTCGTATTCCGGTCAGCCGAGCGCCGCGGACGCGGCACGCTATGCCCAGCTCGGCCCGACGCTGGTTGCAGAGATCGGCAAGGTCCTGGTCGGACAGGAGCTGATGGTCACGCGCCTGCTGACCGCACTCCTCGCCGGCGGCCACGTCCTTCTTGAAGGCATGCCGGGCCTGGCCAAGACACTGATGATCCGCTGCCTCGCGGGCGCCATCGACACCGGCTTTTCCCGCATCCAGTTCACACCCGACATGCTGCCGGCCGATGTGATCGGCACCGAGATCTTCAACCCGAAGGAAGGTACCTATTCGATCAAGAAGGGTCCGATCTTCTCGAACCTGGTGCTTGCCGACGAGATCAACCGCGCGCCCGCCAAGGTGCAGGCCGCGCTCCTCGAAGCGATGCAGGAGCGCCAGGGAACCATCGGCGGCAAGACCCACAAGATGGACGAGCCGTTCCTCGTGCTCGCCACGCAGAACCCGATCGAACAGGAAGGCACCTACCCTCTGCCCGAAGCCCAGGTCGACCGCTTCATGC
Source organism: Candidatus Limnocylindrales bacterium (assembly GCA_035571835.1). Lineage (NCBI taxonomy): Bacteria > Bacillati > Chloroflexota > Candidatus Limnocylindria > Candidatus Limnocylindrales > Candidatus Limnocylindrales bacterium. Next base: position 188,775 of record DATNBU010000002.1, read on the forward strand.
TCAAGATCCGCGTCGGCTACCCGTCGCGCGACGACGAACGAAAGATCCTCGACCGCATCGGCGTCGCTGCTGCCGAGCCGCACGTAAGCAAGGTCGCAACCGTGGAGGAGATCGCCGGCGCGCAGCGCGCCGTCAACCAGGTCTTCGTCGACGACAAGGTGCGCGACTACATCGTCGACCTCGTCCGCGCGACGCGCGAGCCGGCCAGCGCCGGAGCACCCGATCTCGACGGCATGATCGAATACGGAGCCAGCCCTCGCGCATCGCTCTGGCTGCTGCGCGGTGCGCGTGCGCATGCGTTCCTGCAGGGCCGCACGTACGTGACGCCTCACGACGTCAAGTCGCTCGCACCCGACGTGCTGCGCCACCGCGTCAGCCTTACGTACGAAGCCGAA